>NZ_JBHXNP010000009.1:59306-154431 GCF_042719495.1 Streptomyces sp. NPDC058525 | reverse complement strand
GCGTCCTTCGTGCATCCACCAGGCCCCAACAGGTCGAACACCCACGATCAGGACCAACAGCGCATCTCGACAGGCGAGAACGCTTCAGCCCTGGGGGCCGCCGAAGTAGCCGCGGACGATGTGGGGCTGACTCTGCCTGGGGCTTGTGCAGCCCTGGGTGAAACTGCGATGGCTGCCGGCCGCACCTCCTCGGTGCCCGCTACAGACGACGGGTGAAGCGCCGAGGCCACGGGAAGGCTCTGGTGGCCGTCGCCCACTCGATACTCGTCATCGTCTGGCACCTGCTCAGTAATCCAGACGCCCGGTTCCACGACCTCGGATCCGACTACCACCTTCGGGTTCTCGACTCCGCGGTCCGGACCCGAAAATTGGTACACCAGCTCCAGGTCCTCGGTCACGATGTGACCCTCACCACGAAGGCCGCATAGCCACAACCCTCGCCGCCCTCGGCCTCAGCTCAGACAGGCGTCCGAGATCGAGGTGGGTATTTTCGGGTTAGATCACCTGCTTCGCCGCCCTGCTGGAGCCGTTTGACCTGGCCGGCGTGACGGTGACCGCCGACGCACTGCACACCCAGCGCGAGCACGCCCGGTTTCTGGTGGAGGACAAGCGGGCCCACTACCTGGTGGTGGTCAAGGCCAACCAGCCCGGACTGTTCCGGCAGTTGAGATCGCTTCCGTGGAAGCAGGCCACCGCCCGGCGCTACGACCGAGAGACGGGTCACGGCCGCAAGGAGACCCGGGTGACCAGGGCCTTGACGGTCACCGAGCTCGGTCTGGACTTCCCCCACGCGGTGCAGGCCGCGAGGATCCTGCGCCACCGCACCGACCTGCGCACGGGAAAGGTGACCCGGCAGACCGTCTATGCGCTCACCGACCTGACGGCCCGCGAGGCCTCTCCCCAGCGGCTCGGACAGCTGGCCCGCTCCCAGTGGATGATCGAGAACCGGCTCCACCTCGTCCGCGACACCACCTTCACCGAGGACGCCTCCAAGATCCGCACCGGCCACGGGCCCGACAACATGGCCACCCTGCGCAGCTTCACGATCAACCAGCTGCGAGCGGCAGGCCACACAACATCGCCGCCGGGCTCCGCGAGATGTCCTACGAGCCCTTCCGGCGCCCACTGGGCCTCCTCCGCATCGCCTGACCAGCAGCGATCCAAGATCAACAGACTTTGAAACAGCCCTGGATCCCGAGCACCCCAAGGTCAAAACGCTGTACGAGACCTGGGAATACCGGGACATCAGCGGCCAGCAGCCGTTCCCGGACGCCCCGATCTACGCCGCCATGCTGCGCCAACTGCACTGACAACGCCCCGCGCGCCTCCCCCGCTTTCCCCTGCCGGGTCGAAGTGCAGGCCGACGCACGCCCATTCCCGGCCCGAACCCACTGCAGGAGCAGCCGTGATTGACTTATCCCCCGCGGGTTCATCCGCAGAGACGCGCGAGATTCCGCGAACCCGTCGGCTTCTCGGCGGCGGCGGCTACAACGCGTGCCTGGCGGCCGAACTCGTCGGCCCGACCGGGTCGGTCGTGTGCGTGGAGATCGACCCCTACGTCCATGCCCGGACCGAGCGGTTCCTCGCCGAGACCGGATACACGGACCGTGTCCGTCTCGTCCTCGGTGACGGCGCCCACGGAGCGCCCGGAGCGCTCGTACCGGCGGAGGGCTTCGACGCAATCATGGTGACGGTCGCCGCGAACGACGTCCCGCCGGCCTGGTTCGGCCAGCTCGCCGAGGGCGGTCGTCTGGTCCTGCCGTTGCGGATTGGCGGGTTCACCCGCGCCATCGGGCTCCGCAAGGAGGCTGGTGCGCTGGCTTCCACCGGCATCAGCGTCTGCGGTTTCGTACCGATGCAGGGCAACGGCCGGTGGGACGAGACACCCGACCCGATCGGTGAAAGCGGCTACGGCATCCGCTGGGAGGACAGCACGCCTTCCCCGTTCGACGGCCTCGACCGGGCCCTCACCACACAGGGGGTGGTGGAGGTGCGGACCGGAGTGACCGTCGTCGCGAACGAGTCCTTCGAGCACCTGCAACTGTGGCTGGCGACTTCGGTGGCCGGATTCTGCCGCCTGACCGGGGACCGCGAGAAGCCCGGCCCCGCTCGGGTGCCGAAGAGCATCGACGCCATGGCGATGGTGTCTGCCGGCTCCCTGGCCTGTGTGGTGGTCGATCGCCTCGCCGACGGCGAGTCCGGCTCCACGCCCACCTGGGAGTTCCTCATCCAAGGAATCGGCCCCGACGGCAAGGCCGCCGCGGACACCCTGACCGGTGCCGTCCACGCCTGGGACCGGAACCTCCGCGGGCGTGCCACCCCCGCATTGACGATCCTGCCCGCGGGGACATCCGACAGCCTGCTGCCCGCCGGCGACATCGTCGAGAAGCCCCAGACGCGCATCGTGACTGGCTGGACTGGGCGTGACGGCGCCGCCGATCCGGGCGTTGGGCAGGACACGGCGGGGGAAGGGGAGACCGGGCGGTGATCATCTGGGTCAACGGGGCGTTCGGCGCTGGCAAGTCGACACTGGCGGGTGGGCTTCGCGAGGCGTTGAGCGGATCGGTCATCGCAGACCCGGAGGACGTCGGCGCGCTCCTTCGCCAGAGCATGGCCGGCCACCCCCGAAGGGTGCGCGACTACCAGGAGTACCCCGCCTGGCGGCGCCTGACCACCCGCCTCGTCGCCGAGCTCCACGAGCTCGCCGCCGGGCCGGTGATCGTCCCGATGGCCGTCCTCAACCCCGCGTACGCGGCCGAGATGTTCGGGCCGCTCTCCGAGCTGGGGACACCCTTCTACCACGTGGTGCTCCACGCCGGTCCCGATCGGCTCGAAGCGCGGATCGCAGCGAGCTGCGAGTACCCGGGTGAAGAGGAACGCAGCGAGGCAGTCCGCTCCCACCGGCGCCGACGGGCCGCCGACTACAGCCAAGCCTCGGCTGCCTGGCTGCACGCCGCCGCCTCGCACGTCATCGACACCAGCCACGTCACCCCCGGTCAGACCCTCCACACCGTCCTCGCCCACCTCCCCGTCTTCCCCTGAACACCCGGAGATCCGCACCATGACCACCCTCGTGACCCGTGCCGTCCGGCTCGGAACCCGGCCGAGCCCCATGGCGATGGAGCAGACCGGCCGCTTCGCCGACGCCTTCCGCACCCGGCACCCCGGGACCACCCTCGACATCATCAAGATCACCAGCGAGGGCGACGCCCACCGCGGACCGCTCTCCCAGATCGGCGGCAAAGGCGCCTTCTTCACGCGCCGCGCCGACGAGCACCTCCTCGACGGCCGCGTCACCGCCACCATCGCCTGCGCCAAAGACCTCCCCGGACCCCACGACCGGGCACCGGGCTTGACCGTCGGCGCCGTCCTCCCCCGCGAGGACGCCCGTGACGTCCTGGTCCTTCCCGCTGGCCAGCCGCCCACCACCCTCGCCGAACTGCCGCCCGGAACCCGGGTCGGGACCAGCGCACCCCGCCGCGCCGCCCTCCTGAGAGCCCTGTATCCCAAGCTCACCGTCGTGCCGATCCGGGGGAATGCCGACTCCCGGCTCGCCGCCCTTGACGGAAGCCGGCTCGGAGCCGACGTGATGATCGCGGCACTGGCCGGCCTGCGCCGCCTCGGTTTCGCCCACCGGGTGACCGAGATCCTCGACCCGACCGTGTGGCTGCCCGCCGCCGGCGCTGGGATCGTTGTCATCGAGTACCGCGCCGACGACCCCGAAATCGCCCAACTCCTGGACGCCGTCACCCACCCGCCGACGCGAACCCTCCTGGACGCCGAGCGGTCGGTGCTGTCCGCCCTCGAAGGCGGCTGCCTGACCGCCGCGTCCGCCCACGCCGTCCTCGACCCCGACACAGGACTGGTCACGGTCCATGCGGCCGTCCTCGATCCGGCCGGCGGGCCCGCCCTGCGTTCCAGCGCAGACGGCCCCGCTGATCATGCCGCGGACATCGGCCGCCAAGCCGGACGTGCCCTCCTGGAGGCGGGCGCTGCCCGCCTCCTCGCAGTCACACCCTGACCACCGCACACGCTGGCCCTCAGACACAGAGCAGGCCCCAGCCCAGCACGGAGCAGACGATGGACGCGCTATTCGCCCCACCCCGGAAACAGCCCGACGAGGAGCGGATGCGCGACGCCCATCACCGGGCCGCGCGCACCCTCCTGGTGGGCGGGGCATCGGGCCCGGAAGCATGGGGGTGGCAGGGCCGGACCATCGGTCGCCGTTGCGGCGACCGATGGCTACGCGTCGTCTCCCGACCGCTGGAGAAACCGGCAGGTCGACTCTGGGACGGCGCGGCCGCCGCGGACACCCAGCTGCCCCGCACCATCCCCCGGCCACGGGTCGTCGACGTTCTGGAATGGACGGCGGGCGGCCACCGCTACAGGGCGGAACTGACCGAGCTCGTACCCTGGCCGGTCATCCAGACCGGGGGCCCCGTCCTTACCGACAACCCGGCCCTGCCGCAGATGTGGTGGACCGAACTCACCGCCGCCCTGACAGCCATGTCCTCGGTACCGACCGAGCGACAGGCCGTCCGGCAGCAGTGGATCGACAAGAACTTCGACACCTACCTCGGCATCCCCCCGGTACAGGTCACCGCCTGGACCACCGGCCACGGAGATCTCCACTGGGCGAACCTATGCGCTGAGCATCTTGTCGTCCTGGACTGGGAGTCCTGGGGACGGCTGCCCGTCGGATACGGCGCCGGCCTCCTCCACGCCTACAGCCTGCGCGCCCCCGCGACCGCCCGCCGCGTCCGTACGACGTTCGCCCACATCCTCGATACACCTGCGGGACGGACCGGGGAACTGGTCGCTCTCGCCCAGCTTCTGCAGGTCATCGCGCGAGGCCACCACCAGGAGATCGCCGAGGCGATCAGTGCCCGCGCGGAACTCCTCACCGGCCGCCCCGTGCCGCGGAGAACTGCCTGACCCCGCAGCCGTCCCGCCCGTGTGCCCGTTCCTAGATCTCACGCCCACCGGGATCCGATGCGGGACGCCCCCTTCCCAGCAACCCCACCGTGAGAGGCCACCTCCCCCATGACCGATGCAAGCATCCTGGGCCTGTTCGCACACCCCGACGACGAGGTGTTGGCCGCGGGCGGCGTCCTCGCCCGGCACGCCGCAGCCGGAGCCCGCACAGCCGTGGTGACCGCAACCTGGGCCCCCGACAGCCACCGCGCCGAAGAGCTCGCCCACGCGCTGCGGATCCTCGGCGCAGCAGAGCCCCGCATGCTCGGCTACGCGGATCACCAGGTTCCGGACTCCGCTCCCGAGCAGCCGCGCCTGTGTGACGCCCCGCTCGGCGAGGCGGTCGGTCGCGTCGTCGCGCACATCCGAGCCTTCCGGCCCGACATCGTGATCACGCACGACCCCTCTGGAGCGTCCGGGCACCCCGATCACATCAGGACCCACCAGATCACGGTGCTGGCCGTCCATGCCTCCGGTCTCCCAGACCTCCACCCTCATGCCGGACCGGCCTGGACACCGCGCAGTCTCTGGCTGGCCGCGTACCCCCAGGTGGGAGCGCGCGATCTGGCTGACCTCCTCGCCACGGTCGGGAAACGGCTCCGTACGGTTCCGGACGAGATGGTCACCTCGCCCGTCGATGTCCGTCCCTGGATCAGCCAGAAGCAGGAGGCCCTTTTCGCCCACCGCTCCGAAGTCGCGCGGGCCCGCTCCCTACCCGCCATACTGTCGGGTCTCCCGGACAGCTCCCGGGCGGACCTCCTGAGCACCGAATGGTTCATGTGCCACGACTTGACCCCCAGCCAAGTCCCCCCGCAGCGCGTCCCGGACCCACTTCACCTTCACCCGGGTACGGGGTGTGAGGCGTGAAGGAGTCGAAGCAAATCCCGCCTGTCCTCGCGCAGTGGGCGGAGCAGCGCCTCGGGCCGGTCATGACCGTGCACGATGCGGCGCACGACCGGCCGTCTTCACGGGTGTGGGAGTTGGCCACCCACCAGGGCGTCCACGCCTACCTGAAGATCTCCCCCGACGCAGGCGTTCACCCGCGAGGCCCTGGCCTACCGCTCGGTCGTGCCGGCCCTTGGACACGGCCGGGCGCCGCAACTCCTTGACTGCCGCGCAGAAGACCTCGTACTGCTCCTCAGCGCCGTGCCCGGGACTCCCGTCAAGGCTCTGCGCATGACCACGACCGAAGAGGGAGTCCTGTACGAGCAGGCCGGCTTGCTCACCGCACGCCTCCATGAAGCAGGCGCGACCGGGGAATCCACCCAGGAAGTCGCCGAAGCGACTTTCCTCGCCGCGGCGGACAAGGTGGAGATGCACCTAGCCCAGGCCGGGTCCCTGATGAGCTCCGCCGAGCAGAAGCTGGTGCGCGGCTACGCGCAGCGGCTCCGCCAGGTCGGCAGCGTCCCGGTGGGCTTGGTCCATGGTGACAATCGCCCCCGGAATTGGCTTTGGTCACGGCCCGACCAGCGGCTTTTCCTCATTGACTTCGAGCTGACGCGTATGGCGCCGGCCGTCCAGGACTTCGTCATCCTCGCTACCACCGTGTGGGCCGACCGGCCTGACCGGATGGACGCGTTCTTCCAGGGCTACGGCCGCCAACTGGCCGAGGGAGAGCGGATCGCTCTACGGTGCCTCACCGCACTGGACGCGGCCGCCTCCCTGGCCTGGGGCCCCTCACATTCCGACGCCTTCGTCACGTCTTCCGGTCGGCGAACCCTGGAGCGCTTCATGCACGAGGACCAACCGTGAACCCGGTCTCGCGGCCCTCACGCACGTGGAGGTACAGGAACCGAACAAGGGAGGGAGGGATGAGTGCTCCACCACCTCATCACACACGGTGACGACCTGCGCATGGTCCCCCCGACCACAACCAACTGTCCGCCGCCGTCAAGGAACTACGCGCGGAACTCCGTGCACTTCCCGCAGATACCGATGACTCCAGGGCGCGGGCCCTGGCCCGGTGGATCGGCATCGGTCTGGTGAGCCTGGGCAACTACAGCGACGGAAGCACGTTCATGAGGCAGGCGCTCGACCTGGCCACAGCCAGCGGCAACACCCGGGCCGTCATCGCCGCCGAACTCAACCTCGGCGACGCGTACCGCCACGCCGGTGAGGCAGAGACCGCTGACGTGCTCTACCGCAAGGCCCTGGACACCACCCGGAGTCAGCACCCGGAACTCGTGGACTTCGCCCTCCAGCACTTCGGCAAGCACCTCATGGAGCAAGGCGACCTTGTACTGGCGCGCGCCCACCTTCGCGAAGCGTGGCAGCTACGGAGCGCCAAGGGCGACACCGGTCTGATCGCATCTACCCAGGCCGCGCTCGACCGCGTCAACTTGCTGATCGGACAGGCGAACATAGACTGCCGCGCACTGCTGATCGCAGGCCCTCTCACCATTCCTCGGCCGCGCTCGGCGCCCGCCAGATCATCGCCACGTCCGCCCGGACGGCGAATCCCAGCGACTCGTACAGCCTCCGTGCGTCAGCCGAGGCGTACAGGTCAACGACCGTGCACCCCTCACCGGCGAGCCAGTCCAGGGCGGCCGTGACGCAGGCCCGGCTGTACCCGAGCCGGCGGTGTGCGGGGTCGGTGGCCACTGACCCGAGATGTCCGGCGTAGGGGGCGCTGTTCCCCGGGCTGGGGAATCGAGGGATGCGAGTAGCGACGGCACAGGCGGCGAGGGCGCCGCTCTCCGTATCGACTACGAAGGCAGCGAACAGCGGGTCGGTGATGCGTTGAGCGAACGTTGCTGCGCACTCTGCCGCCCATTGCGGATCGGGGGCCGACCCGGGTGCCCCGAACATGATCCATCTCAGCCTCACGAGCTCCGCCGCGTCGGTGGGCACGGCGCGACGAGCTAGTTTCCCGGTCATGGGGCATCTCCCCTCGTGGCTGGTTTAGGTGGATCCGTCACAGTACTGGAGGAGCCGAATGGAGGAGTGGTGCACATCCTGGACGAGGCCAGGGCGGGTGCGGATACTGCTGGTCCCGGCGGCCCTCGGTCAGTTCGCGTGAAAGCCCGGGGCTCAAGGCCCGGGATCTCGTCAACAGTCGTCGCCGCTGTGCAGCATCTGAACGATGCCCGTCCTGCGGGCCTCGAGCGCGGCCGTCATCCGGAGTGCTGCGGAGGGAAGCAAGAGCTCCCCGGCTTCGTCCGGGTGTGCCCACATGTGGGCTTCGAGCTCGTCGGCCTGGAGTCGGACGTCTGGGGCTTTGAAGGTGCCCGCGTCGAACACGAAGTTCACCGAGGGGTGGGGAAGCCGCGGTCCAGGAAGGGACCAGGTGACCACGGCCAGAGCAAGGTCGTTAGCGTCGAGGCCGGTCTCTTCCAGCAGTTCCCGACGCGCGCACTGGACAGGGTCCTCGCCGTGGTCAACGACTCCGCCGGGAAACATCCATCCGTCGCGGTACCTGGCCTTGACGATGAGGGGCAGGCCGTCCTCGTTGGTGACGAGCACGGACGTCCCGGCGTAGGCGCGGAGACGAGTGGCCAGCCGCTCGTCCTGGGGTGATAACCCTGCGGGGTCGGGCTCGCTGGCGGGCATCTGGGCGGCGGGCTCGGAAGAAGTCATCGCGTCAGCATTGCGTATCGGCAGCGCCCCAGCCGGGCTTTTGCTGGTCTGGTCGCTGTTGCGCGTACCGTGCCCGGTTGCGCACGGTTGCGGGTGCGCAACGGAGTCCGCCGTCCTCACCCATCGGTGTTGAGGGCCTCTCGCAGGGCGATGACGGTGCTGAAGTTCTCGGCGATGCCGTCCTGCATCATCTTCACGCTGGTGGCGTTGAAGCGGCCGTCCTGTCCGGTGCGGTGGCGCTCCTCGATGTCGGGTATCCGTTCGAGGCCGCGTTCGCGGTCCCACCACAGAGCGCCGACGTCCAGCTCCGCAAGCAGCAGGCCAGCCTCTAACCTGCGTCCTGACCCGTCCCGATTCGTATCGGAGTGCAGCTCGTGGTGAAACCGACCCTCGTCGTCGTCAGCGGCCCTCCAGCCACGGGGAAGAGCACGCTCGCTCGCGTCCTCGGAGCAGAGATGGGTTGCCCCACGATCATTCGTGACGAGATCAAGCAGGGCATGGTCATGAACGTCTCAGATCACCGCCCTGACGGGGACGATCCGCTGAACTTGCCCGCTTGGACGACCTTCTTCGACACGATCACGGTCCTCCTACGAGGGGGCGTCACCCTCGTGGCTGAGGCTGCCTTCCAAGACCGGCTGTGGCGTCCGGGGCTGGAACCCCTCACGGCCATGGCTGACATCCGCGTCCTCCGGTGCGTTACCCCCGCCTCGACCATCGTCGACCGGATCACCGAGCGCGCTTGCACCGACCGCCACCGAGCCGCCCATGGGGACGCAGCCCTCCTCGCCGATATCCAGGCCGGTGCGTATGACCCAGACCGGTTAGTCCCGATCAGCCTCGACCTGCCGACGCTGATCGTGGATACATCGGACGGCTACAGCCCGGGAGCCAATGAGATCAACGAGTTCCTCGTCCGCCCTCGGTAGAGACCCGGGCCTGCGGTGCTGTCCGGCCGCACCCACCGGCAGCGGCTCGGTAAAGGAACTCGCTGGTCCGTCGAGACCCGGGCCTCTGCCGCTTCGATGGCCTGGAGCCGGTTCGAGGTGCCCGGTCCGTGTGCTGCCGCTGTCTGGGTGGATCGCCAAGCTGTTCGACTGCTTTGCTTCGGGCGGCTCGTTGTAGAGGTATGAGTAAGAGCCAGAAGGGGCGCAGGCACCGTTCGGTGAACCGCACGCCCCGACCCGCGGGTCCGGCGCAGATCGGGCGTCTCATGCCGTCGCAGATCGCGCCCCAGCAGCCGTTCCGCCTCGTATCTCGGGAGCGACCCCAGAACATCGCCGGGCGGCTGTATTTCGCGACAGCCCGGCTGCGTGTCGACGACGAGGTGATGGAGTTCGACCTGCTCGCCTCCCTCTACGGAATCGTGAGCGGGGAGGTCACCGGCGACTCCGCGGCCCTGCTGACCGCCGCGGCCTTCTCGTATCTGCAGCAGGCCCCCGTCGAGAACAGGGCGGCGGTGGCACACCTCGGATGCGACCTCACCCGGTCGCCGGCCGCCATGCTCGACTCGTTCCGCGCCTTCGTCGCTGCTGGACTCGTCGGGCGAGACGAGAACGGCGGATACTTCCACCTCGACCGGCAGCGGGCCATCGGCTGCCAGCGGGACGGCGAGGACGTCCCACCGCACGCTCAGCTCTCCGAGTCCATGCGCCCTGTCGAGCCGGACGGCCCCGTCTTCTACAACAAGGCCAGCGTCGGTGGCCTGGGGCATCACGCCGCCGTGACCTGGAAGAGGCTGAAGGCGATCGGGAGCGCTGGAGCGACGCCAGAGGACCTGTCGACGTCGGTCGGATACACCCTCCCCACGATTCGCAAGCACCTTGCAGGCCTGGCCCGATACGAACTGGCCGAAGAGACCGGGGGCCGGGGCGCGCCACGAAGGTGAACCAATGGGAGGCGGCCCGCGAGCACGGCCTTCCAGTCCGCAGCAGCGTCTGACCGGGCAGCCTGGAACGTCCCCGCGGCGGCCAGTGCAGCACCAGGGTGACCGCAGGGCGAGGCCGGCCAGCGCCGCTGAGGTCAGGCCAACCCGCCTGCACCGGGGTCCGGAGGACCGTCTGCGGGTCTAGGGTGTCGCCTCGTGACGATTCTGATCGTGGGAGCCTCCGGGTTCCTCGGGACCGAACTGGTCCGGCAAGCCGTCCTGTCCGGGCACACGACAGCCGGGACCTACGCCACCAGACCAGGGACCGTTCCGGAGGCGACCTGGCACGCTCTGGACCTGCGCGATGCCGACAACATCGAAGCGGTCGTGGCCGAGACCAGGCCCCGCGTCATCATCAACGCATCGAGCGGCGGCGCGCGCTGGACGGTCACGGCCGAAGGACCGGTCCGTCTGGCCATGGCGGCGGCGAAGACCGGGAGCCGGATGATCCAGGTTTCCTCCGACGCCGTGTTCTCCGGCGCCGCCGCCGTGCCCTACGACGAGTCCCGTCTGCCCGACCCCATCACCCCGTACGGTGCGGCGAAGGCGGCCGCCGAGACCGGAGTCCTCCTCGTTCATCCGGACGCGGTGGTGGCCAGGACTTCGCTGATCATCGGTGACGGTCAGTCCGAGCACGAACGTGCCGTCCACGGCCTTGTCGCCGGAACCCGCGAAGGAGTCCTGTTCACCGACGACGTGCGCTGCCCCGTCCACGTGAGCGACCTGGCGGCAGCCCTCTTGGAGCTCGCCACGGCGGACACAACAGGCATCCATCATCTCGGCGGCGCCGAGGCAGTGAGCCGGTACGACCTGGGCGTGCTCATCGCCAGACGCGACGGGCTGGATGCCTCCCGGCTCCCCGCGGGGCTGCGGGCCAACAGCACTCTCCCCGGAGGCATAGAGATCCGTCTCGACAGCCGCGCCACGCAGAGGGGACTGCACTCCACGCTCCGAGGCGCCCGCGAGTTCCTGCCCCCGCGAGGCGAGACCTCGAAGGTCAAATAGTCCCTGATAGGGAGTCCTATTCGAGGAGGCCTGATGGTCGATTCCGCGCATGCGGCTGTGGACTTGCGCCACGTGCCCGCTGACCCGGTTCTGGTCCGGGTGGAGCAGGGCCTGAACGTACGCTTGGACCGGGACACCTTGGTGAGCAAGCGCCGCTCCCTCGGAGCCCGTACAGAGCGGGGGACCTCGGTACGGATCGAGCGCCGAGCCTTCGAGCGGATCGGCCAACAGGGATGGAACGGCACCGAGGCCGCCGCAGTGCTGCTTGGGGTCGTAATGCCCCGTTGGTACCAGGGCGTGACGTGGCGCGAGGCAGACGAGCCGGTGATGTGGCGGGCCGACGAACTGGAGCTGGTCACCTCGCAGCCGGTCGGCACGGGCGCTCGCGTGCGTGAGGCTCCTGGTCTGCCCGAAGCCTGGTGGGCGGGGCTGAACGGCTCGCTCGATGCCCTGTCCTCGCAGCACACATACCGGATCGCGACACCGGACACGGAGCGGATCAGTCAGGAGCTCGTCACCGGGAAGCTGGGCGAGGTGTTCCCCTCGGTCACGGACACCAGGGTCGGGAAGTGGGTTCCGGCCCACGGGGATCTGACCTGGGCGAATGTGATGGGGCCCGTGTTCTGCCTCATCGACTGGGAGGACTGGGGCATGGCCCCTCGCGGCCTGGACGCCGTAACGCTCTGGGGGAACGCGCTGGCCGTCCCCGCCCTCGCCGCCCGGGTCTACCGTGAGCGGCAGGCAGACATGCAGAGCCGGGACGGCAAGCTCATGGCCCTGTACGTCCTTTCGAAGATCGTGGGGCCCCATGCCCGCGAGGAGGATCCCCTGCTGGTGCCGGCTCGGAGGGAAGCAGCACGGTTGGTAGCCGACCTTCAGACCTGATTCCGTTGCCACAGCCAGCGCACGTGCGGATCAGCGCGGCTGTCCGGGCCACACCTCTCCCCTTCCTGCTCCGCACGCAGCGACGGCTCCCCGCAGTTCCTAGTAGGGCTTGGTCAGGTTGGGGTTGGTGTGGGTATGTCGCGGTGACACGTGGGGCAGGCACCGTTCCAGGTTGCGAGGAGGGTCTGTAGTTCGTGGACGATCCGGTAGAGGCTCAGGCTGGCGCCGTGTCTTTTGGGGCCCTGGCCAGCCGCTGCAATGTGCAGAAGGCGTGCGCGACGGAGACGAGGGTGACGTGGTGATGCCAGCCGTTCCAGGTGCGGCCCTCGAAGTGGGCGAGCCCAAGGGCCTGCTTCATCTCGCGGTAGTCGTGCTCGATGCGCCAGCGGAGCTTGGCCAGGCGGACCAGGGTGGTCAGCGGGGTGTCGGCGGGCAGGTCGGACAGCCAGAACTGGACGGGTTCGATCTGGCCGGCCGGCCACTCGGCCAGGAGCCAGCACGCGGGCAACTCCGGCCCGTCGGTGGCCTGGCGGACCTCGCGGCCGGCAGGCCGGATCCGCAAGGCCACGAACCGCGAGTACATCCGTTTGAAGCCGCTGCGGCCGGTGCCGGGACGGGAGCCCTCCCGCCATTGCACCGGCTTCGCCGCGTTCCTGCCTGCCGCGATGACCAGCTGTTTCACCGACTGTGGCTTGTCCGGGTACTTCGCCACGGGTGGCCGTCCGTTCCCGGAGTAGGGCTCGGTCACCGGCACGGCTTCGCCTGGCTGGGCCGAGAGTGTGGTGGAGATCCCCACCATGTAGTTGAGGCCGCGGGCCTGCAGGCCGTGCCGGAAGGCCGCGGCGTCGCCGTATCCGGCGTCCGCGACGGCCAGTGGCACCTCGATGCCCCACGAGCGGGTCTCGTCGAGCATGTCGAGTGCCAGTTGCCACTTCTCCACGTGACGGATGTCGTCGGGGATGCCGCAGGCGGTGCGGCGGGCAGCCTTGTCCGGGTCCGCTTTCGGCGAGGAGGGATCCCAGGTCTCGGGCAGGAACAGCCGCCAGTTGACCGCCGCGGACGCGTGGTCGGACGCCAGGTGCAGCGAGACACCCACCTGACAGTTGGTGACCTTGCCCGCGGTGCCAGTGTACTGCCTCGACACACAAGCCGACGCGGTCCCGTCCTTCAGGAACCCGGTGTCATCGAAGATCAAGGTGCTCGGCCGGATGGCTGTCTCCATCTTCCAGGCCAGCCGGGCCCGCACATGCGCCGGATTCCACGGGCTGGTGGTGATGAAGTGGGCCAGGGCCTGGCGGTTCCCGTCCTCGCCGAGCCGGGCGGCCATCGGCTCGACCGACTTGCGTTGCCCGTCGGTCAGCAGGCCACGCAGGTAGACCTGTCCCCACCGACGCTGATCGTTCCGCGCGAACGGCTCGAAAACCTCAGCCGCGAAGTCCTCCAGATCACACCGCACCGCGGCCAAATCCTCAGGTGTCACACCCGATCAACGGCACAGCCACCCATCTGGACACGCCACCAAAGAATGAACCTGACCAAGCCCTACTAGGAGGATGGCGGCTTATGGTGACGTCCAGTCGGCTTCGGCAAGGGCCACCCCGGCACCCCGGGCTGGGGCTGGACGATCCCGTGGAGTAGCCGCTGCGCGGCGGCGTAGTCGTCGACGACCGCCTCGGCAGCCCACTGGTAGCCCGTCCAGCGCATCAAGAGCCTCGGCGCCTTGGGATTCACGTGGGCACCACGACCGGGCGGCCCGTCCATCGGGAGGGCGCGCAGCTCTCCGATCCGGTTCTCCCGCCGGGCGAGGTACCGCTTGGCCCAGTCTTCAAAGGGTTCGTCTTCGCTCACAGCCGGCAGCTTCCCTTGGTGCATCTACTCCAATTCAGCTTGGTTCGTCAGGCTGCTGAGGTCGGTGTTGGCGCCGCAGAGGATCACGGCGACCCTTTCGCCGTTGCCGGGCCGGTAGCTGCGGCTCGGCACGAAAGGATCGCCGGACTGCGGCAGGGCGTTCCACTGGGTGTCATACCGGGGTTCCGCGAGCAGAGCCGCCAGGCCGGTCGAGGCTCCGTACTCGACGGCGATCCGGCGGTGGTCCCACAGGGCCTGGCGCGCCGCGATGATGTCGCTGTCCGGCACGAGGACCGAGTGCACGCGATCCTGCTGGGCAGCGTGCAGGGCCATCCGTGAGGTGCGGCGGGCGCCCAGGGAGTCGGCGGCGATCGAGTCGACGGGTACGTCGACGGGCGCGCCCGCTTCGAGGGCGGCGTTCAGCGCCCGGCAGTTCTCGGGTTCCACGGCGACGACCCGTACGCCGTGGTGCTGGGCCGCGGTGGCCACTCCCGCGAAGAGGCCGCCGCCGCCGACGGCGACGACCACGGTGTCCAGGCCGGGGATCTGCTGGCGGATCTCCTCCAGCAGGGTGCCCGCTCCTGCGGCGATGAGGGGGTGCTCGTAGGCGTGGCTCATCAAACTGCCTGTTGCACCCGCGAAGTCCTCGCACGCGGCGAGGGCCTCGGCGTACTCGGCGCCCACGAGGCGTACGTCCGCGTTGTACCCGCGCAGCCTGGCGACCTTGACCGGCGGCGCAGCCTCGGGCAGGAACACGGTGGCCCGCACGCCCTGCTGCTGGGCGGCCCACGCGCAGGCGAGCCCCGCGTTGCCGCCGGAGGCGATGGTGACTCCGGCGTCCGGCAGGGTGCCGGCCTCGCGGTGGGCGGCGAGGAAGTTCTGCGCGCCGCGAGCCTTGAAGCTGCCGGTGTGCTGCATGTACTCCAGCGCGAGCCACACCTCGCAGGGCTTCTGCGGGCCCTCGTCCAGGGGGTCCGGGTGGGCGGTGCGGATCGCGCCGGGGTCCACCCGGGAGAGAGCTACGGGGCGGATACGACCGACGATCCGGTCGGCGGCGGCCTTGATGTCGCCGTACGTGAGCTGGTGCACTTCGCTGCTCCTGAAGGGTGAGGGCTAGGACCAGGTGATGAGCTGGCCGGTGGTGGTGAGGCCGAGGAAGAAGGCGAGGGCGATCCGGCGTTGGCCCGGGTTCGCCTCGACCTCGTGGAAATGCGCCGGGTTGAACAGGAGCGCTCCTCCGAGCTGAGGCCGCAGGCTGACCTGCTGGCAGTGCTCGACCGTCTTGGTCCGGTAGCCGTAGGAGTAGCGGTGCTGCTCGTCGGTGGGATCCCAACGGTGGCGCCAGAGCGTGGTGGCTCCGCCCGTCTCGGGGACGGCGGCCCACGTATTGAAGGCGAGCTGGGCGACGGTCTCCTGGTCGAAGAGGCGGCAGGGGAATTCGCGCCGTACGTCGTCGTAGTGGAGGAGGGTGCCTTCGTTGATCTCGCGCAGGGTGCCTGCGAAGACCGGGCGGCCGCCGATGGTGGCGGGCAAGATCGCGCTGCCCCAGGCCGTGCCGAGGCGGGCCAGCGATAACGCGACGGGATCCGGGCGCAGTCGGGTTCGGTGCCAGGAGACCCGTGCGGCTTCGGCGTCGCGCCAGTACCGGTCGGCGTCCAGCCCTCCCGCGACGGTGCGGTAGTCGTTGAGGGACGGGCCGAACCGGACGATCGGGGTCGGTACCCGGTCGAGGTCGTAGGCGGCGGTGGGCAGCCGGTCGAGTGCGGCCAGGGCGTCGGTGCAGGTCTGCTCGTCAAGGAAGCGCGGAACGGTGACGGCGGCGGAGGTCGCGGCGATGAGGTGGGCCAGGTGTCGCTCGGTGAAGCCGCCCGGGGCATCCGTACTGGTGAACAGGGGGTCCAGCGCCGTGCGGGGCATGCCGCCTCCGAGTGACGAGAGATGAGCCTTCCGTAACCGATACCGCGTACCGTACGCTGACCCGCATGCCTAGGCAATCCGTCTCCCTGGAACTCGCCACACCCGAACTCATTGCCGAAACAGCCCTATTGATGGTCGATCAGGACGGCTGCGAAGCGCTGACCTTCAGGACCCTCGCCGCTCGGCTCGGCATCGGCCACGCGACCCTCCAGCGCCGGTGCACCGACATGGCCGGCCTCCTCGACATGTGCGCCGACCACCTCGCCGCTGGCCTGCCCGACATCCCCGCCGGCACCGACTGGGCTGCCGCCACCGAGGCCCGCTTCCGCCGGGTCTACGAGCTCCTCACCGATCACCCGGGACTCGTCGCCCTCCGCGGTGCGCGGCCCTGGCTCGGCCCCCAGCTCCTCAAGCGCCTGGTGGAGCCACAGCTTGCCGCCTCCCTCGCGGCCGGAATGACCCCGCAGGAGGCGATCTCCTGCTACCGGCGGATGTACCTCCTGACGTTGGGCAGCGCCAGCTTCGTGGACCACCGCAACCCGAAGGGCGCCCAGGCCGCTACGCGCACCGCGTTGGCCGCGCTCGACCCCGAAGAGTTCCCCGTACTGACCGGCCACCTCGCCGTCATCGTCTCCGCCGTAGTCGACTCCGAGGTCTACTACCAGGCACTTCGCGACCTCATCCACGTCGCGAACCCCGCCAAATCCGGTCTATAGCGACAGGCTCTGCGACCGTCGAGCCCGCACCGGACTCGGCGGCCACAGCTGCACCCCCGCCTTCGATTGCGCCAGGACCTGTGCCGACGCGAGAAGGAGCCGCACATGCATACGGACCCCCAGCACCGGCATGCCCTCTCCGCCGGGCCGCGGCCGCCCAGGTTCGTCGTCCTGGACGGCCTGCGGTCCTCGGGGAAGAGCACCGTGGCCCCGATCCTCGCCGAGTTGCTCGGCGCGGAGTTCATCGCACCGGCGGGCCCCGGTTTCGACGTCCTGCGCCGTCACACCGACACCACGACGAACGTGAACGCCCGCCTCCACCTGTGGCTGTACGAGAACTACGTCCGCTCGGACCGGGCCCGGCAGATCCTCGAATCGGGCCGCAGCGTGGTGACGGAAAGCTACTTCCACCGGACCCTCGCCACCCACGCGGCAACCGGCGCCCGGCACCTTCCCGCAGTGGACTGGCAGACCGCACTGCTCCCGCACGCTACCTACTTCCTCCGAGTCAACGCGGCCACCCGCCTCGTCCGCATGGCCGCGCGCGCCCGCGCCGACCACGCCGGTTACTGGTCCCGGCTCGAGGAGGCCAACCTGCATCTGACCGAAGCCGTCTACGAAGGCTTCGACCTCACTCCCGTCGACATCGGCTCCGCCTCGGCCGGCGACATCGCGCAGCGGATCGCCGATCTCGAGAACGCGGCCACCCGCATCCCCCGGCAGCCGTGCGGCAGTCCACTGCCGGATGTCGCCCGACACGACCCGACCCACCGAGAGGACAGTAAATGACCACGGCTGTAACCGAGTTCGAAGTCAAGGCGCTGGAGATCGATCCGGCCGACCTCGCCGCCCGCATCGAGAAGGCGGGAGGTACCCACATCACCGACCGGGACATGCGCCGCTACGTCTACGACACCGTGCCAGCCGTCCTGGGCAAGTGGGTACGCCTGCGGGACACCGGCACCGAGGTCACCTTGTGCGTGAAGGAGATCCACTCCGACGAGGTGGACGGCACCCGTGAGACCGAGGTCGGCGTATCGGACTTCGGCCTCGCCCACGCCGCCCTCACCGCCAGCGGCCTGGCCGCCCGCTCCTACCAGGAGAACCGGCGCTCCTCCTGGCTCCTCGACGGCGTCCGCCTCGAACTCGACCACTGGCCGCTGATCCCCCCGTACCTGGAGATCGAGGCGGATACCGAGGCCGATGTGTGGGCCATGGCTGAACGCCTCGGCTTGGACCGCACAAGCCTCACGGCCGAGAACACGACCGCCGTCTACCGCCGGTACGGCATCGACCTGGAGTCGGTGGCCGACCTCCGTTTTCCCGCCTGACCCAGCGCACCACCCCCTTGAGCTGCGCGGCCGGGAGCCAGCCGGCCGCGCGGAAGGAAGGTCGCGACATGCTCATGCACAAGGTGCCCGTCGAAATACGCCCCGACGAGACCGGCCGCGTCAAGATCGACGACGAATGCGGGCTGGCCTGCACGTTCTGCCACAACGAGGGAACCGCCGTCACCGCCGACAATCGGAACGCCGAACCCGGGAAGTACACCGGAACGGCCGGCAAGACCGGCCGAGTCTCGATCTACATCGCCACCAACGGAGCGAAGTTCCTCTCCGCCCGCATCGAGCCCGGCCCCGAGTTCGCCCTCGCACTGGCCGCGCTCCGCGGCAGCATCACCACCCGGGAGATCCACTTCACGGGCGGGGAACCGACCCTGCACCCCCGCCTGCCCGCCCTGGTCCACCAGGTCCGAAGCATGGGCTTCACCGTGGGCCTTACCTCCAACGGCGAGAACGGCGCCGCCGTCCTGGAGGAGTGCGCCACAGCCGGCCTGGACCGCGTCAACCTGGCGGTCTTCGGGACCACCGCCGGCGAACTCGCGGCCGTGCAGGCCCCGCGCTTCGCCTCGATCGGGCTCGCCGAGGCGAAGATCGCCGCCCTGGCGGCAACGATCGAGACCGGACTCCGCAGCGGCATCAAGGTCTCCGCGAACCTCGTCGTCAGCGACTCCACCCAGATCCCCCGCGCCCTGCGGATCGTGGAGGAATACGGCCGTGACGTGACCGTACGGTTCCTGGTCAAACTGGAGACCGAGCACCACTCCCGGACCGCCATCAGGGAGACCTTGGCCGCCCTCGACGCGGTACCCGTCCGCCACATCATCACTGCCGGAACCTTCGACGAACGGACCCGGTACCAGCTCCCCGGCGGCCGGACCGTCTACGCCAAGAACATCCGCCCGGTCCGCCTCCCCGACACCTGTATCGGCTGCCGTTTCAACAACCCCACCGACTGCCAGGAGGGGTACTACGGAGTCCGCATGTACCGGGCCAAGGGCGGCCCCTACATGATCGGCGTCTGCATCCGCCGCATGGACATCTGCATACCCATAGGAGAGTTCGCCATGAGCCAGCGCGCTAGGGAGATCCAGGCCTTCCGAAACGACGAGACCGCACGCCTCACCGCCCAGTACCCACAGCTGGTCCCGGCAGGAATCTGATCACAGGAGGTGCGGTGTTCCCCTGCCCGAGGAGCAGTAACTAGCGAGCCAACGACGCGTTGGGACGCCGTCGGCGCGGCTGTGTGGGGTTGCTCGTCCCGATCGGGTGAGAGCTGGGGCAGTCGTGGCGTTGGCGACACACGATCTTGGAGTTGTCCTAGGGTGTGAAGGGTTCCCGGTGGTGTCTGGCTGCCGGGATTTCGTGTTTCCTGGGCGGAGTTTGATCTTGCGGTACGGGCGCGTTGAGGGACGGCAGAACGAATCGTCGGCCGTCCCTCGGATCAGCTGGACGGTACGTGTACGCGAAGCCTCCGCCCCGTTGAGAGTCAGGCCGTACCGGCTGCACTTCTTCGCGCGGATGCTCTCGTGGACCGGTTCGTCGGTATCCACCATCGGCCTGGCGTTCGCCGTCCTGCACATCCAGGGCGGGGCCGGTTCCCTCGGCCTGGTCCTCGCCGCCGGGATGCTCCCGCAGATCCTGCTGCTCCTGGTGGGCGGCGTGGTTGCTGACCGCTGGTCCCGGGCCAAGGTGATGCTGTGGGCCAACGTGGTGTCCTTCGCTGCGGAGAGCGCGGCGGCGACGCTGTTGTGGGCCGGGGCGGCGAAAGTGTGGCACTTGGCCTCGATGGCCGCCGTGTGCGGGGCTGCCTCGGCGTTCTTCACGCCGGCCGCCGGTGGTGTGGTGGTGGAGGTCGTGCCCGCCGAGATGCGCCACGCTGCCAACGCCCTGCTGAAGCTGGGACAGAACACGGTGAAGGTCGGCGGCCCGATGATCGGCGGCGTCCTGGTGGCGCTCGTGGGTCCGGCATGGGTGATCGGCTGGGACGCCCTGACCTTCGCAACTGCGGCCGTGTTGTGCTCCCGCATCGGCCTCAAGGCGGCACGGGTGAAAGTGAAGAGCGGCTTCGTGGCCGATCTACGCGACGGCTGGACCGACTTCTGGTCGCGCCGCTGGCTGTGGGTCATGGTCATGCAGGGCGCTGTGATCGTGCCCGCATGGCTCGTCGGCTACCAGGCGCTCGGCCCGGTCTACGGGGAGAGGTTCCTCGGCGGGCCGGGGCTGTGGGGCATCGTGGTGTCCGGATTCACCGGCGGCCTGATCGCGGGAGCGGCCTCCGCACTGATGTGGAAGCCGCGCCTGGCCGCCGTGGTGGTGTGCGCAGGGACGGGCACGATGGCGCTGCCGCTGGCCGCGATGGCCCTGCGGCTGCCCATGCCGGTGCTCGTGGTCACCGCGGTCACCGCCGGAGCCGGGCTCGCCTTCAGCGGAACAACGTGGGCGTCGGTCGTGCAGGCCCGGATCCCGGCAGACCGGATGAGCCGGACCATGTCCTACTCGACGCTCGGCCAGCTCATCCCGGTCCCGGTGGGCTACATCCTCGTCGGACCGCTGGTAGCCCTCTTCGGGCTCCGCGTCACGCTTGCAGCCGGGGCCCTTTTGATCGTGTGCGCGGCTGTTTTGCCGTTGGCGCTGGCTCAGGTACGGGAGCTGTCCGCCACGGTGCCAGGGGACGCCGCCGAGACGGCACTGGCCTCGGCTGCTCGGGCTCCGAGGTAGAACGCGCGGGCGACCTCGACCGCAGTGCGGGAATCTGGCCGAGTCGACGGCTATGCCTGCCCTGCCCGCCACACCGGATGTCGGTGATCGCGGCCGACGCCATCAGACCGCCCGCGTGGACGGGCTGTTCCATCCCGGCCGGGGTGGCTGTGCTGCGGCCAGGGTGTGGGCGAGGTGATCGGCGGTCGTGAACGCGACCCTGGGGTCGGCGATGAAGGCGGCCGGTTCGATGCTACGGGTGACGATAAGCGGGACCACGGTCCATTCCAAGCCGTCGGGGGCCTTGCAGGCGCGGGCCGCGGCGGCTGCGTGGGTGGTGATGGTGGTGGCCTTGGCGAGGAGCTTGTCGCGGTAGCGTTCGGTGAACTTCCGGATGTGCTGGACAAGGTTATGGGGCGCGACGGCGCCTTCGGGGTTTTTGGCCTCGATCACCCATAGGCGCTGGCTGGCCGGGTCGGCGATCAAGAGGTCGATCTCGCCGGTCAGGCCCGGGATGCCGAGCTATGCGGCGGTCTTCTCCAGGAGGCGGAAGTGGTGGGGTAGTCCGGCGTCGCGGGCGATGGCCTTGAGGTCGGCTTCGAGGCGCTCGTCGAGGTGCTGGCGGTGGCGGCGCAGTGCGTCGCCGACTTGCTTGGGCAGGTCGGGGTGCGGAAGGCGCCCTTCGTCGAGGTATGCGGCGTATGCCTCCTGGGCGGCGTGGACGAGCCAGGGCAGGACCAGCAGTCGCCCGGCCTGGTCGATCAGGGGGTGGGTGGCGGGCCGGGTACGGCGCTCGACCTCGGTGTAGGCGTGCGGGCCTGTGGGAGCGGCGTTGCCCGGATGCAGGCGTAGCCGGTCGACGGCGGCTGCCAGGTCGGGCTCGGGCAGTCGGGACCAGGAGGCGGCCTCCCTTGCCAGGTCCTCGCTGGTCACGGAGGCGATTCCCTCCGGTCCGGTCGGCCAGTCGGCGGCGGTGGCCAGCACGGAGCTGAGAGCGGCGAGGCCGAAGCCCCAGTGTTGGTGCAGGAGCACGTCGGCCCGGGCGATCTGGGTGCCGGCGGGCAGAGCTGGCGCGGTGAACGCGAGGGGCGTGCGTGCGCTCCCTGTCTCGAACTCGGTGGCGGGGTCGCGGTGTTCGCGCTCGGCGCCGCTGGCCCTGGCGATGAAGTTCTCATGGCGGGCGTGGTGGTAGGTGTCCGCGTCGAACCCCAGGTGCAGCAATTCGGAGTCCGGCCCGTCGGCGGTTTCGTCGTCCGTGCTGGTGATGGTGAACACGCCGGTGGGGTGGATCTCCAGGTGGAGGTCGTGCAGGCGCCGGGCGGCAGCGACTGCGGTGATTCCGCATTGCAGGACGAGCTCGGCCAGGGCGATCAGTTCGGCGACGGCCAGGGTGTCGACGGGCCGGAGCCCGGCGGGCGGGTTCGCGATCGCCTGCTGGAGGAGCAGCTGCAGGGCAGAGGTGGCGGTGGCCGCTTCGATCTGGCGCTCACCGGCTTCCGTCGCCCAGTTCGCTGCCCAGGGGGCGGCGAGGTTCACCGTCACCTCGTGGCGCCCGCGGGTACGGCTGCTCCAGGCCGCGTTCAAGTGCTGGGCCAACTCCACGACCAGGCCTGGTTCGTGGGCGCGGATCTGCCGGTCGAGTTCACCTTCGAGCGCGTGCAGCAGCTGCTCACCAGGGCCGCCGCTCACGTACGCGTCTGGGCCGTGCCATGTACCGAACGGGATGCCAGCTCGGCGTACGGCCGCGGCCGCGGTGCGCAGGGTGCGGGCGTGGAGGTGCCGGGAGCGCGCCAGCGTGTAGTGGGGGGCCGTGGCGGGCCAGTAGGTGGTGGCGGCGGTGAGGCGCAGTACGGGGTGGGCGTTGTCCCAGGCTTCGGAGAAGGCCTCCGGGGTGCAGCCCGGTCCGGCGCCGCGGCCGTGACGGATCTGGTCGGTCAGGTGATGCAGGAGCAGGCCGAGCACGCGGTGGCCGCCGCTGCCGTCGCCGGTGAAGGACTTCAGCAGTGGTGGGTCGAGGTCGATTCCGATCCGGACGCGGCCGGAGTCGGCCCCGGCATGCAGCAGCAGCCGCTCCCCCGTGTCCTGGTCCTCGCCGTCCCGGTCGTGGGGTCCGGCCGGGGCCTCGTGGGGCCGGGTGCTTTCGGTGAGCTGCACCACCACCGGGGCCAGCTCGGGCAGGGTGAAGTGCGCGGCGACGGGTGGGCATCCGGTGATGGTGCTGCGGATGCTGTCCGCGAGCCCTGTCATCGCGCCCAGGTCGAGTACCGCACCCGGTTCACCGCAGGGGCTGGCCACGACCACGAGCGGTGGGAGGGTACTGACCCGCACCACCAACCCGGCGCCGCCGCCCCGGTCACCCGTCTCCGAGAGGTCTGCGTACTCGCCCGCCACGCCCGGCTCGGGCTCGGCGAGGTGGGCGAAGCGCCAGTGGATCGCGGTCGGCAGCCCGGCGCCGGCCAGGACGTCGTCCAGGCGAGCCCATGCGGCGGCCCGCCGCCACGTGAGGTCGACCCCGGCCGGCGGGACGACGGCCACCTCCTCGCGGTCCGGGCCCGGCAGCAGCATCGTGCCTTCAATCAGCCAGGCGGCCCAGGCGTCGAGCGGTTCCCGGTAGAAGACGGCGTCGACCCCGGGGTGCTCGGTCAGCTCCAGCACGAACAGGGCCAGCAGCGCCGGGTCCCCCTCCGCGTCGCCGAGGATCTCGGCGAGTTCCTCGGCATGCAGGTAGGCGGTGTCACGGATCAGTTCGGGCCCCAGCACCGCCGGCCCGGCATAGACCACGAGCCGTCCTCGGCCCGGCTCGCCGGCAGCGAGAGCGGCGCGCCCCTCCTCGACCCGCGCCGACAGGCCCCCGGAGAGCGCGCTGACGATCGCGATGTCGTACCGGTGGGTGGGCGAGGAGATCACACACACCGGCCCCGGCCGGGCGGGTACCCCGTTCAGGCCCAGCAGCTGGGCGACGCGGTCCACGGTCAGCGCCTGGAGGCACTCCTCGGCAGCCGGCCCATCCGGGACCTGGGTGATCAGGTACTCCAGGGCCGCGGCGAAGCTGTTCAGCATGGCGGAGGCCGGGACCAGCCGGCGGCGGCCGTGCGCGACGACGGCGAGCGCCGGCCCCAGGAGCGGTGCTCTGGGGTTGTAGCGCAGCGACATGGAGGTGATGTCCGAGGTCAGCCAATCCAGCGCGCGAGCGGCGCGTTCCGGCTCCCGGCATCCGGCGGCGATCTCAGTGGGGTCCAGGTCGGCCAGCCCCTCGACGGCGTCGTACTCGCTGGGGCTGATCCCGCAGGCGATGTCCTGCGAGGACCGGTCGTCGTACACCTCCGGCCACGCCAGCGCCAGCGTCGACACCACCCGGTCCGTGCAGCGCAGCACGAGCTCAAGAACGTCAGTGAGGGTGAAGCCATGCACGGCCAGCACAGCCTGGTCGACCGCTCGCGCCGTCAGCTCCGCACAGCGAAGGAACATCACCGGGTGGTCGAGCTGCCCAGGATGAACCAGCAGCCGCTCCCCCGCCACCTCGTACCGCACCAGGGCACGCGGGTCGTTCGGCTCCATCTCCGTGAGTGTTCCGCGTCCAGGAGCAGCACGGACGACGGCTTCGACCAGTCCCGGCAGATCCTGTGCGCCCGCCCGCCTCCCCAGCCGAACGGAGCCTCGCAGGACCCGGGTCCACAGCAGCAGCAGATGATCGTGGAAGCGAGAGCAGCCGGGAGAGGCGAGCGCGGTCTCCAGCAGCGCTACCAGCGATTCGGTCGAGTAGCGGGCCAGCGCCCGGTCAATGGGCTTCCACTGCACCCGCCGGTGCTGGGCGGACGTGGGCTGCTGCGCCGTGGCCATGGTGGATGCGTCTCCTGTGCCGATCGTGGTGAAGCCAGCCTTGCAGGAGGACACCCCATGGCGTCGGGGAATCTCGCCTTTGTCTGGCAGCGGTGACGAACTCCCCGCCGGTACAGCACTCCAACGGGGACCGAGCTCAGTACCTGGAGATCGTTTTCGCCTGCCGGCCCGCAGGCTCGGGCTCCTCGCCCCGGGTGTGCGACGACGAGTCGGTGGAGGTCGGCTGGTTCTCGCTGGACGCGCTACCGCCGATGAGTGATCGGATGCGGGAGATCATCGCGGTGGTCGAGAAGGACGAGACGGCGGCATGGTTCGCACCGGTTGAGTGACCGCGTGGCAGACCAGCCTCTCGTCGCCGTGGCAGGGTTGGGGCCCCTTACGCGGGCACGGCCCCTGTACGGCGGGCGAACTCGCGCAGGCCCGACACGCGTGCCGGGCCGTAGAGCAGTTTCGATGTCAGGGCCCGCAGCGCCGGCCGTCGGACTTCTTGCGCCGCCTCCTGTTCGACGGCCGGCGCAGTGCGGCGAACGCCTGTTCGCCGTTGCCGAGGGCGTGCCACATGCGGGCGGTGTCGGTCCAGGCGAGGGTGTCGAGCCAGCGCTCGCAGTCGCTCATGAGCGTGGCCAGTTCCTGCTCCAGGCTCTCGGACAGCCGCGGCGGGCTGTCCGTCGCGGCCTCCCCGTCGGCGAGGCCTCCTGGTTCACACGCCCGCCGCCGAAGACCGTGCTGCAGACCCGGCCGTCTGGACCGCAGGCCGCCCCGGCCGTGCTACCGAATGCCGGCCGAGACCTGCCTGATGTACGCCTCCAGCGGCTCGAACCCCCACGCGGCGCGCAGTGCCTCAACCTCGTCCGGGTTCCGAAGGGGGTGGGGGACGAGCGTCCTGTCCGGGCCCTGCGTCAGCTGGGTGCCGAAGATCTGCCGCTTTCCCTGGGCGACCAGCACCCGGTCCTCCAGCAGAGCGCCGTGCTGCGGGTCGGCGTCGCCCGCCGTCACGGCGGCCGCGAGCAACTCCAGGCACTCCCGCTGGAAGTCGGGCCGCCGGTCGGCGTGCTGAGCGAGCAGCCAGGCAGCCCCGGCGGCCTGCCGCCCGACGAGGGCTTCGCCCGGCCACCCGCTCGCGGCGATCAGCTCACCCAGCCAGGCGGTGTTCGCTTCGTCCACGGCCCTCCACCGCTCCATCAGCTCCGGCGTACGTTCGGCCACCGGCACCAGCCGGACCGCCTGATCCTCCTCCTGGCGCCGGAGCAGCTCCGCGCGTAGGACCTTGTCGACCGTCGGCCGGGGCCGCAGAGCCGCCGCGGAGTCGATCGCCCCGAACAGCTCTGCGGCCAGCAGCCGCGTGTCCTCGGGAAGGTGGAGTCGGTCCAGCGCGCTGCGCTCCACCCAGTGGGCCGTGTGCTCGGGCATACCGTGAACAGCGAGCGGCCGGTCGACGACACCGACGACGATGTGGTCCTGGTGCAGATGCTGGTGATCGCAGCGGCTGTCCGCAGCAGCGGGCATCGACACCACGTGCCACACCGACGGGGCCGCCAGATGCGGATACCCCTCCGGGAGCGGCTGCGGCAGCAGGCGCACCCGCTGCCCCGTCTCCTTGAGTACCTCGCGCACCGCCGCCGTGAGTCCGTCTTCCCCGTCTTCGGTGTGCCCGCCGGGGACGAGTTCGCCCCTGAGGCGCGGATGCTCGATCATGCGCAGCCGCCACTCCAGACCGAACCGCGCGAAGGCATAGCAGCTCGCCGTCTCATGCATCACCAGATCGCCCATGCGTCCGATTCTCAGACGATGCGGCGTCGACTGAACAGCTTCAGGGCAAGTTCAGCCGGCGGGGGTGACTGTGGCGAAGATGTCGCAGTCGCAGTACGGGAGTTCGGGTATCCCTCAAGCTGGCCTATTCGCATTGGCCGGTTCCGTGTGGCTACTGTGTCGCAGCGAAGCCCATGTGGTCCCGTAGAAGAGACCGCCCCCGCGATCGGCGTTAGCCGCCCGAGGAAGAGCACGGAGCCCCCAGTGGCCATGCGAGCACCCTGGTGACGCAGGAGACGAGCGGTGCCGACCCCACACCTGTGGGCCGGTATCTCTCCGAATGGCGAATGCGCCGAGGCCTCACCGTGGCCGGGTTGGCGGTGCGTTCCGGCCTTCCCGAGCAGTTGATCGTAGACCTCGAGACGGGGAGAGAATGGGTCGATCAGCGCCGCATACTCGGCGCGTTCGCCACCGGTCTCCGGCTGGATCCGACTGAGCTGACCGGTCAGCCCTACATGCCGTGCGGGTCTGACCACTCCACCGTGCACTCGCTCGGGTGGTACGCACGCCGGTATCTGGTTCGCTCGCTCTCCGCGGACAGCGCCATCAGGGCAGCTGACCGAGAGCAACTCGCCGTCCTCGTCGACGGGCTGCAGGCGTCCGACGACGCCGGCGACCTCGTATCCGCCGCCCTGAAGGTTCCGGAGCTGCTGGAACTGGCCGGCTCGCCACAGTCCGGCGACGCCGACCGCGGGACCGACGCTCTTCGTGCGGCGGCGCACGTGTCCGTGGGCCGGCTCCTGCGCCGCCTTGGGTACCGGGACCTCGCCTGGGGCGTGCTTACTCAGGCATGCCCTCCGGTGGAGGCCCGCCCATCGGTACTGGGAGAGGAGATCCGGCTACTGCTGGATCTGGGGCAGGCCGAACTCGCCATCGCCCGCTCGGCGCAGGGAGAGGCCGACACCCCGGCCGAGGTACTGCTGCCGCTGGCCGTCGCGCACGCGACGCTTGGGCATGAGGCAGAAAGCGAGCGCCTGCTCGCGTCCGCTTATGAGAAGGCCGTCGACGTGCAGCAGCGATCCCAGGCCGCCTCTGCGGGAGCCTTCGCAGCGGCGGAGCGCGGCGCTTACCACCATGTGCTTGATCGGGCGGCGGGTGCCGTCTGCCTCCCGGCGGGCGACCGCTCCGCCCTGCTCGTCCTTACTGCGTCCGCTCGGGCCAGGCTAGGCCTGTACGGGGCCGCGGCCGAGGATCTGGCGGCCGCGGAATCCATCGCACCGCTGCACACCCGATTGGATCCCCTGGCACGCGAGCTTGTGAGTGTGATCCCCGTCCGCGCCCAGGAGCACGCCGCAGCGCTGGATGCGATGGCTGCACGGTTCGGTATGAGGTGATCTTGGCCCGTTCGGGGAATGCCCGGTTGCGACGGCCGGACCTGGCCTAACCTACGCGTGATCCACGAGTAGTTGGGCGGACGGTCATGGACGAACGGCAACAGCAACTGGCCAAGCTGATCGGCAAGAGGGTGCGGGCGCTGCGGGGCAGGCGGGGGTTAACCGTGCGGGCGCTGGCCGGTCTGGCGGGCGTGTCCTCCTCCTACTTGTCGATGGTCGAGAGCGGTCAGCGGCTCCTGAAGGACCCCGCCTATATCAACGCGATCGCCGACGCCTTGCGGGTCGCACCGTCGGAATTGTTGGGCCAGCCCTTCCTGCCAGTGGATCCGCACGCCACAGAGGCCCATGCCGCGATCCCGGAGCTGCGGCTCACGCTGATGGGTATGGCCGTGGGCAGTCCGCTGGACCGCCCGGCGCCGGAGGAATCCGTGACGCGGCTGGCGGCGCGCGTGCGGCGCGCGAACCGGCTCTACCACGCTGCGGAGTACGGGGCCTTGGCGGTCAGGCTCCCGGCACTGCTCGCAGACCTCCAGGCGACGGCCTCGGCGAGCGAGGGGCGGACCCGGCTGCGGGTGTTGCGACTGCTGGCCGACGCCTACCACCCGGCGTGCACCCTGATGCTCAAGTCGCTCGGCTACACCGATCTGGCCTTCATCGCGGTCACCCGGGCGGGCGAAGCCATCACCGAGCTCGAGGACCCGGTCTACACCGCCCTGAGCGGCTTCTTCGCCACCCACATCCTTATGGCGTCCGGGAGCCCGCAGCAGGCCTTGTCCAAGGCAACCGCCACGGTGAACCTACTGGAGCAGCACCTGGCCCTCCCCCATGCCGAGGCGTTGCTCGGTGAACTCCACTTGATCTCCGCCACGAGCATCACCAAGGATCCGAGCCGGCCCGCGAGCGACCGCACCGCCGATGTCCGCTCGCACCTCGCCGAGGCAACGCGTCTGGCGAACGGGATCGGAGAGACCCGCGCCTTCCACCTGAACTTCGGCCCGACGAACGTGGCGATTCACAGAGTCAGCCTCAACACCGACCTCGGGCATCACGGCGACGCCGTCACCGCGGGCACCGACGTTCACCCCGAGATCATCAGCGCCCCCGGCCGCCAGGCGGCCTACCACTCCGATCTGGGCCGCGCCCTCGTCCACGTTCGCGGGCAGGAGTCGACTGCGGCCGAGCGATTCCTCCGTGCGGAACTGATCGCCCCGCAGCGGGTCCACGCCGATGCGCTGATCGGGGACTCCGTCAGCTACCTCCTCGGCAAACGGCTTCCTGTCCATGTGCAGCGCGACCTGGCCGGTCTCGCTCACCGCATGGGCATCAGCCGGTAGGCCCAGGCCATTCCGCGAGGGCACCCAGCAGCCCGTCATCCTTGTACTTGCGCGACTCCTAGAGGCCTGTTGCTGGCGCTCTCGGCTGCGTGGAGTAGCTGCCGGAATACCGAGTGTTCACCGCTGTGAACAAACGAAGGGCCTCGACCGCCTACGGTCTGGCTCCGGCTTCACGCAGGGGGGCTCCGCGTGAAGCCGGGATGCACGACTCCGACGGGCGCTGGCTGTTTCCGGTGCCCGGCTCCGTAGGCGAGAGAGGGAAGCCGATGCTCGAATCCGTCAGCCACCTGGAAGAGGTGGCCCGCGAGTGGAAGATCAACCCCGAGGACGTGCTGCTCATCGCACTGAACAGCTGTGGGGCGCGTTCGCCCCTGGACAAGCCGCGGATGCGGTTCCAGTTGGCGCTGGACTCGCGGCCGGCCGACCCGTCGTACCTGATCCTCTCCCTGGGCCGCGAGGACTCGCCGTTCGAGATCGACGAGCGTGAGCTGCGGCTGCACGGCGAGCGGGTCGGGACGGTCAAGGGCATCGAGGACGACGACGCCGTGCTGGGCTACTGGCGCAACGGCACCAAGATGCTCACGCTGAACTCCAACCAGCGCTCCCAGTGCGTGGGGTGCACGTTCTGTCCGAACACCCTGGAGGGGGCCTCGGATCCCGCGATCCGCGATCTTGACCTGCCCGGCTACTTCGCCACCCTCGCGGCGAACTCCGGCGTGCCGGACCTGTCGGGGGTCGAAACCGTCACGGTGTGCACCGGCTGCTTCCTCTACGAGCACCTGGCCCTGGAGCACCTGGAGGGCGTGCGCGCCGCGATGCGCAGCACCGACTGCGAGGGGACCTTGCATTTTCTGTCGTCGGTCCTCACCAGCGAGGCGGGCCTGGACCGGGCCGCCGAGCTCGGGCCGTTCCACCTGACCTTGACGGTGGAGTGCTTCACCAACCGGGCGAGCATCCTCAAGCAGTCCAAGGCCGCGCTGACGGTCGACCAGATGGTCGCCACGCTCGGGGCGGCGAAGGACCGGGGCATCAGCACGGACTTCACCTACATCGTGGGCCTGGACCCGATCGAGGAGACCGTGGAGAACCTGAAGCGGCTGGTGCCGGTGACCACGACCTTCCCGCGGTTCCAGACGTTTCAGGCCCACAACCCGTACATGGACGTCTACCGCGCGCCGGGGTCGGACACGATCGAGTGGAACCTGACGATGCGGGCGGCGGTCGAGGAGCTGTTCGCGCCGACGGGGCTGCGGCCGCAGTGGTGGCAGAACTACCGCTCGCCGTGGGCGTACACGTTCGCCGGGGAGCAGCTGACCGGGGCGCGGATCTGATGGCCGGACGCAACGGTGGGGCCGTGACGGTGGTGCGGGCAGTCCGGGTGTGGCCCGTGGCGGGGCAGTCGGCCGGTCTGCCGGAGGGGTTACCCGACGCGTTGGCCGCGGTGGCAGTGGCGCCGGCGGGGCCGTCGTGGCCGGAGCACCGGACCCGGTTCGCGATCGAGGTGGTCGGCGACGGGGTCTCGGGCTGGCACGCGCCGGTCGGGGAGGGCGTCGCGCGGCTCGTCGTGGACGCGCTCGCCGATGGGCTGGTGGGGCACGACGCGGCGGCACCGCGCAAGCTCGGCTACCGGCCGCGGGCGGGCAGGCATCAGCAGGGTGCGCACGCCCGGCAGGCCGCCTCGGCTGTCGAACTGGCGTGCTGGGACCTGGCGTCGCGGGCTGCTGGCCGGTCGGTGCCGGAGCTGTTGGGTGGCACGGTGCGGGAGCGGGTGCCGGTGTATGCGTCCGCGCTCGGCCTGGACCCGGCCCGTGGCGAGGCGGTGAAGGCGGCGGAGTGGATCGCCGGGCAGGGGTTCTGGGGGCAGAAGTGGCCGCTCACCAAGGAGCTGCTGCGCCAAGGGCCGCGGGCTGTGGCCCGGGTGCTGGGATCGCTGCGGGAAGCGGCGGGCGAGGGACGGTTCATGGTCGACGGGCTGCGCCGGTGCCGCCTGGACGAGGCGCTCGCCCTGCTGCCCGTGCTGGCCGACCTGGATGTCGCGTTCGCCGAGGAGCTGCTGGAGCCGGGCGGCTTCGCCTGGGCCCGGCTGCGGGCGGCCGGGTCCGGGGTGGCGATGGCGGCCGGGGAGCACGCGGTCGACGAGCACGAACAGATGCGGCTGCTGGCCGGCGGGGCGGTGGACGTGTGGCAGACCGACCCGGGCTGGTCGGGCGGCCTGGCCCGCTCCCTGCACACCACCGAGGTCGCCGCCGACCTGGGGATGGCGACGTTCCCGCACGGCGACCGGCTGTGGGCGGCGCTCGCGCTGGCCGGCGCGTGCTGCCGGGACAAGGTCCCGGCGGTGGAGTGGCACCTGACGCTGGAGCCACTGCGGCAGCAGGTGTTCACCGATCCCGCGGAGGTTGAGGAGGGGACGCTGCCGTCCGGGCCAGGCGCCGGGCTCGCCCCTCTGCCGGTGACCTCCTCGCCGCTCCCGGCCTGGGAGATCGGGTCGTGAGCGGCCGGGCAATGTGGTCCGGGGTGCGGGCGGTCTGCTTCGACATGGGCGGCACGCTGATCCGCCCGGAGGCGGTGGCCACGACCGGCCAGGTCGCCGAGGTCCTCAGCATCTCGCTGGAGGAGGCCCGCGCCTTCATGGGCAGGGGCGCCAAGCGGCGGGTGATCACCCCGCAATGCCTCGCCCGGGAGATCGCGGACGCCTACGGACGGCCCGAGCTCACCGGCCCGCTGACCGACGTGCTGGAGCGAGCCCGGCGCCGGGCCGAGGACCCGCAGCTGTACCCGGACGTGGCGGACACCCTTACCGCGCTGCGCGCGCGGGGCTTCGCCCTGTACGCGATGACCAACGCGCTCGGTTCCTCGGTGCCCGAGCAGGAGCCCGCCGCGTTCCGGGAACTGCTGGACGCCGTCTTCTACTCAGCGCGCACCGGCGCGATCAAGCCGGAGCCGGCCGCGTTCGCCGCCGTCGAGCGGGTCAGCGGACTGCGGTCCGACGAGCTGCTGCACGTGGGCGACTCGGTGAACGCCGACGTCCGCGGAGCCACGGCAGTCGGTTGGCACACGGCCTGGGTGGACCGGCACCACACCACCGGACCGCTGATGCCGGAAGCGTCGACGCTGCGCCTGCACACCCTCAACACCCTCCCGCTGCTGCTCCCCGCCCGCGCGGCAGCGACGACGATCACTTCGGAGGTGGCCGGCTGATGGAGCCGTCCCGTACGTCCCGCCCGGCAACGCCCCCTGTCCACGACCCGCTGACCCCTTCGGTGCCGCTGTTCGACCCCAGCCAACTGCCGCTGCGGACCTGGTGCGAGGGCAGCCGCGAGGACGCGGTCACCGGCCTGGTGGCCTTCCCTGACTTCCACAGCCACATCCCGCGCTGCCTGGCCGCCGCCCTGCAGGCGGGGCGCCTGGTGGCGCTGGCGATCGGGGACGTGGACGGGCTCAAAGACCACGTCGAGCAGACGAACTCCACCAACCCTGCCTCCTACGGGCACCTGGCCGGCAACGAGGTCATGGCGACCGTGGGGGCCACGACCCGCGCATGGTTCCGCGAGCAGCCCTTCGACTCCGGCTGCGCGGCGACCTTCGGCGGCGACGAGGTGATCCTCGCCGCGGTCGTGGACGACGCCGACCAGTTCCACCAGGCCCTCGGCATCCTGCGGGACCGGCTCCGCGACGTGCTGCCGGTGACGGTCTCGTTCGCCTTGATGTTCGTTACCGCCGCCGACCTGCCCGCCGAGCGGGAGCGGGGCTGGAAGCACGCCTTCACCGACACCCTGCTCTCGGCGGTGGACCGGACCCTGTTCACGCACAAGGCGGCGCGCCGCGCCGGCGTCGGCCAGGGCGGCATCATCGCCGTCGCACGCCCACCCCGGCACTCCGATGCTGAAGAGGCGGGTCCGGATCCGGTGGTCCTGCTCCCGCTGCCGGCCGCGTCCGACGTCCTGCACGTGATGGCGCGGCCGGAGCGGATCGGCAGCCGGGACTTCCTGCTGCTGCCCTGTCGCGGGCCGGTCGGTCAGCGCGGCGCCCAGCTGCGCGTCACCTTCCCCACCGGCAGCTCCAGGACCGTGGTCGCCTACGCGCTGCGCGGGCAGGCAGCGCTGCCCTACGCGGCCGTCACCGACGGCGTGAGCAGTGTGCCGCTGACCGTGCAGGGCGTGCGGGATCGCACCCCGCGCAGCGTGCCCGAGGACTTGGCCGTCGCCCTGGAGCGGGCCGGGCTGGACTGGGCGGCGGTGCCCGTCCACGAGCAGGCGCAGATCCTCCACCTGATCACCGAGGCTGGCACCGAGGAGATCCGGGCCGGACGGGTCACGGCCGCCGTGGACGCGGTCGCCGCCCGGAAGGGGAAGGCCCTGTGAGCGAGACTGCCCTGCTGTCCGGGCCCGCCGACATGGCGGACCCGGGTGACTTCCCCGACTGGAGCCAGGCGACCGCGCACGCCGCGGCCCGCGTCTCCGATGCGGCCGTCGCGGCCGCGTGGCGGGCACTGAACTACCTGTGCGTCGCGCAGCTGTACCTGAACGACAACGTGCTGCCCGGCCGGCGGCTGCGGGTGGAGGACGTGAAGGAGGCGCCCAGCGGCCACTGGGGTGTGTGCCCGCCGGTGAACCTCATGCTCGCGCACCTGGGGCCGCTCACCACCGGACGGCCCCCGGGCAGCGAGGTCCTCATCGTCCACGGCGCCGGGCACGCCGGACCTTCCGCCCTGGCCCACGCCTACCTGACCAAGACCCTCACCTTGAGCGGCAATGGCCCCGGCTGGTCCGCCGCCGACATCCGCACGCTCGCCGCGGGCTTCCCGCACACCCGCACCTACGGCGGGGAAATCACCCCGCTCATCCCGGGCGTGCGCTACACCGGCGGCCAGCTCGGGCCGGCGCTCGCCGTCGCGCAGGGAATGGTCTTGGACGCCCCGCACCGCCTGGTGGTCGCGCTCCTGGGCGACGGGGAGCTGGAGACCGGTGCCGCCGCCGCGGCCTGGACCGCGCGGCGCGCGCTGCTGGGGTCCGGGCTGCACGGGGCGGTGCTGCCCGTCGTGCTGGCCAACGGCCTGCGGATGGGCGGTCCCTCCCTGCTGGCGGGGCTCGGCGAGGCCGAGCTGCGGGCGTACTTCACCGGCCTGGGGTACGAACCGTTCCTCCACGACGGCTCCGACACGGCCGGCCTCCGGAAGGTCTTGGGCGAGGTGTTCGCGCGGCTGCGCCCGGTCGGAGTCGACCGCCCGCAACCGGTCCTCGTGCTGACCATGCCCAAGGGCGCGACCGGGCCCGAGCAGGTCGCCGGGCGCCGGATCGCTGGGACCCCGGCCGTTCACAAGACGCCGCTGAAGGATCCCGCCCGCAACCAGGAAGAGTTCGACGCCCTTGCTGCCTGGCTGGCCTCGTACGAGCCGGCCTCCCTGTTCACCGACCGCGGGCAGCCGTCCTACCTCGTACGGCAGGCGCTCCCGCACCCGGCGCCCCGGCCGCGCCCGGCCCCGCCGGTGGCCCCCCTCGCCGTCCGAGGGGAACAGGGCTGGGCGCTGGTCAGCGCGGTGATCCGCGAACGCGCCGCCGCAGGCGCCTTCCGGCTGTTCAGCCCGGACGAGGTGGCCTCCAACCGGCTACACCTGGCCGAGGCCGGGGACGACCGGATGCCCGCGTGGGCGAGCGAGATCCTCAACGAGGAGATCTGCCACGCCTGGCTGCAGGGCTACACCGAGACCGGCCGCGACGCGCTGCTGGCCACGTACGAGGCGTTCGCCGCGGTCAACACCAGCCTGCTCGTCCAGCACCTCAAGCACCGCAGCGCGTGCACCGCGACCGGCGTCGGCGGGCTGGCGAACATCAACTACCTGATCACCTCGCTGGGCTGGCGCAACACCTACACCCACCAGAACCCCGGGCTCGTCTCCGCGATGCTGGAGACCGAGCATCCCACCGTGCACGTCTACACCCCGGCCGATGCGACCCGCGCGGCCGCCGTCCTCGCGGTCATGCTCGCCGGCCGGGACCGGGCGAACTTCCTGCTCGCCGACAAGCACCACACGCTCATCTTCCCCCCGGACACCTTCCGCGAGGAGCTGACCCGCGGCGCCGCGATCTGGCCGCACCTGAGCACCCCGGGCCCCGGGAGCCCGGACATCGTCCTGGCCTCCGCCGGGGACGTCGCGGCCCGCGAGCTGTCCGCCGCGGCCGACCAGCTCGCCGCCGCCCGACCGGACGCACGCCTCCGCTACGTGCACGTCAACGACCTGACCGTGCTCGGTTCTCCCGGCATCTGGCCTGCCGCGCTGCCCGACGGCGACTTCGCCCGCATGTTTCCGCCCGGCGCCCCGGTCCTGCTGGCCACCGTTACGCAGGCACCAGCTGTACGGGCCCTGCTCGCCAGCCGCGGCGAGGCTGCCCGCGTCCGCGTGGTCGGCTACCGCGACCCCGGCCGCCCTATGCCCTCCGGCGACCTGCTGGAGCACTGCGGCATGTCCGCCGCCGCGCTCACCGCTCAGGCGCTCTCGATGCTCAAGGAGCCGCGATGACCACCCCGCTCGCACCGGAGCCGAAGCTGCTGGCCGCTTTCGACCGCGACGGCCTGCTTGTCCTGCGCGACGCCCTTGACCCCGAGGTCCGCGACCGCGCGGCCGAGGCCGCCGTACGGCTCCTGGCCACCGGCCGCACCGCCGGCCGGGACCGCTCGGTCGACGGCAAGGACGGATTCCGCGGCGTCCTCGCCGTGGACGACGCCTTCCTCCCGCTGCTGGCCAACCCGGCCGTGCTGCCCACGCTCGTCGGCCTGCTCAGCCCCAACATCCACCTGCTGTCGAGCAACCTGATCTCCATGCCGTCCCTGCCGGACGAGGAGCGCACCATCCGCGTGCCGGCCCGGCACGGCTGGCACCGCGACATGTCCTCCACCGTGGCCGACCTCGGCACCGCGCACACCCCGCGTCTGGCGATCAAGGCGGCGTATTTCCTCACCGATCCGGGCCCGGACGCCGGGCTCACGATGTTCGTGCCCGGCAGCCACACCCAGACCGGGCCCGTCACCGTCCCCGACGGGGACATCGACCCGCCCGGCGCGCTCACCCCGGACGTCGGCCCGAACGACGTGGTCCTCTTCGAGAACCGCACCTGGCACGCTGGCGGCCTCAACCGCTCCGGCCGCACCCGGCTGGCCGTGATGATGCAGTACGGCTACCGGTGGCTCAACGCCGTCGACGACCCCGCCCCCGGCCTCCTCGACCGGCCGGACCTGGGCGACGTCGAGCGGCAGCTCCTCGGCGCCCGCGACCGCCACCAAGACGGTTCCGTCGCCCGTGAGGGCTCCGGTTCCCGGCCCCTGGCCGACTGGTGGCAGCACCTGACCGCCGCCGCGGCTCGTTGACCAATCATCCGACCCTGTCCGCACCCCCGCGAGAGACTGGACCTGTGACCTCCTCCACCCCCTCGTACACGCCCGAAGAGCTGTTCGCCTCAACCGCGCCGTACTACGCTGCCCACCGGCCCCGCTACGCACCCGAGTTCTACGCCCTGCTCACGAGCCGCTTCGGCCTCGACTGCACCCAGCGCGTTCTCGACCTCGGCGCCGGCCCCGGCATCATCGCCCTCGACCTCGCCCCGCACGTCGACACCGTCATCGCCGTCGACCCTGAGAAGGGCATGCTCGAAGAGGGCCGCCGCCTCGCCGCCGAACAGGGCATCACCAACATCGACTGGCGCGAGGGCGACTCCACCACCCTCCCAGGGCTGGGCCTCGGGCCCGTCCTGCTAACCGTCATGGGTGCGGCCTACCACTGGATGGACCGCGACCAGGTCGCCCGGGACCTCGACCGGATCACCGAACCGGGCGGAGCGATCGTCCTCGCCTCCGGCGGCGCCCCCGGCGACCTCGAGCCCGCCGACTGGCGCCACGTCGTCGACGAGGTCCGCACCCGCTACCTCGGCCCCGAGCGCCGCGCCGGCTCCGGCACCTACTCCCACCCCAAGGAACGCCACCAGGACGTCCTCGCCCGCTCCCCGTTCTCCCAGGTCGACACCGCCCGCTGGGACCACACCCTGACTCGCACCACGGACGAGGTCATCGGCTGGGTCTTCAGCCTCTCCTACTCCAGCCCCGCCCAGCTCGGCGAGAAGAAGGACGCCTTCGAGCAGGACCTCCGCCAAGCTCTCCTTGCCTTCGCTCCGTCCGGACGATTCGACGAGGTGATCCGCACCGAAGCGATCATCGCCACCCGGCCGTAACCCGGCCCGGCGGCGGCTCGGGCATACTGCCCGCGTGAAAGCACCCAGGATCGGCGACGTGGCCGAGGCGCGCGTCGCCCGCTACCTCCGCGAGCGGGGCTACACCTTCGAGGTGGAGCCCGAGTTCGGCACCGGCCGCCACCCCGACTACCTCATCACCGCAGGCGAGCACACGCTCGTCGCGGAGGTGAAGGCATTCGAGACCTACGGCATGTTCGAGAACACCGTCCCGGGCCAGGTGATGTCCCGCTCGCTGACCGAGGCCCTCGCCCCGATCCGCAAGCAGATCAAGAAGGCCGCCGGCCAGCTCAAAGGGCTCAGGGACCGGGGCTGGCCGCTGGTCATCGTGCTCGACAACCCCGGCGGCCGGCCGATCCCGTTCGACTCCCCGCACCTGATCCTGTCCGCCATGTACGGCGACCTCACCCTTCTGGCTCCGGTCTTGGCAGACGGGGTGCTGGGCGACTTCCGCGGCGTCGCGGGCCGCAACGGCAGCCTGCGCAACGACCACCCGTACGTCAGCGCCGTAGCTGTCGTGCGCCGTGAGGACCACGCAGCGCAGTGGGCAGGAGCCTGGTTCGACGAGAACCGGGCGCGGTTCGGTGAAGACGTCCAGGCGATGGTGGCCGCATTCGCCGAGGCGAGTCAGGGCGCGCCGGAAGGGGACGATCTCTTCCTGGAGATCTTCGAGACGCTCAGCACTGAGGCCGTCCCGCTGCCTCGCGAGGTGTTCAACGGCCCTCGGGACCGCCGGTGGATCCCCAACACCGACCGGACCGCGCTCATCCCCATGACTGTCTAGGCGGCGCGGTCACAGGGCGCCGTCGTGGGATCGGCCTGGCGGCGGCTTGCTACGCCACGGGGGCGGCTGGCTACGCCACGGGGGCGGTGAGGCTTCTCGCGCGAATCGCGTCGAGCAGCGCGTCCTTGACCTGGGGCGGCATCAGGTTCAGTGCCTCGATGGCTTCAGCGGTGAGCGGGACCTCCTCGAGCAGGTACTCGCCGCGGTCGTCGCGCGCGAACTCCGGTCCGGCGCGGTCGTCGAAGTCCATACGACGATCTGGGCGAGGTAGAAGTGGTCAGTCTCGCCCTTGTCTTCTCCAGCTGGCAGAAGGGGTGCAGGTTGACGGCTTCGCCGGCGATCTCCTCGCGGACCTCCCGAAGCAATGCGGCTTCCAGGTCAGCGTCCTCGGGCTCGACGCCGCCGCCGACGAGGACCTGGTACGGGGGATGCCGGGGCGGATGCGGTTGATGACGAGCGTGGTGCCGACGGTGGTGAGCAGGATGGCGCGGATGCGCTCCGTCATGGGCTACTCCCTGGTGGTCGTGGTGGGTCAGTGGGGCATCTCCAGCGGCCGTCGATGGTCAACGACTGTGTAGTGATGAACGATGCGTTGGGGTTGGGGAGGAAGGTGATAGCGACGTCGGCGAACCGGACAGAACCCGCGCGGATCCGGCCGGGCCGCCCGGAGCTTCGGGCCGGGGCAGTAGCAAGTCGCGTAGCGTCCGCGCCATGGCGAGGACATTGCGGCTGGCCGTCGCGCAGAGCACCGTGCCAGAGGACCCCACCGACCGCGGCGCGCTCCGGGCCGCCGGGCAGGAGATCCGGTCCCTGATGGCTGAGGCCGCCGGGGCGGGGGCGCGGCTGGTGCAGTTCCCTGAGGGGGCGATCGCCTACCCGAGCAAGCACGTGATGGCGGCCGGCCCAGACGGGAAGCTGGTCCCGGCCGACTGGAGCCGTGCCGCCTGGGACGTCATGCGCGAGGAGGCCGAGTCGATCGCCGCGCTGGCGGGGCAGCTGCGGCTGTGGACAGCGTTCGGGTCCCTCCACCCGCTCACTCCGCCGAACCGACCCCACAACAGTCTCTTCGTCGTCTCCGACCGCGGCGAGCTGGTTGCTCGGTACGACAAGCGGTTCCTGTCGCACACCGAGGTCTCCTACCTGTACACCCCGGGGCGAGAGCCTGTGGTCTTCGAGGTCGACGGCATCCGGATCGGCTGTGCGCTGTGCGTCGAGGCGAACTTCCCGCCGCTCTTCGCCGAGTACGAACGCTTGGACGTCGACTGCGTCCTGCTCTCCGTGATGGTCGACGATGCTCCGAGGGCGCGCGTCGCCCAGGCCTACGGGACGCTGTACAGCTACTGGTTGGGCTACGCCGTGCCAGCGCAGTTCAGCGCCACGGTGCCGTCCGGGATCGTGGCGCCGGGCGGCCGGTGGCTGGCACAGTGCCCCGCCGACGGACAGCCCGCTCTGGCGGTCGCTGACATCGACCTCGATTCGGCCGCCCCGGACATCGACGTGGCTCTTCGGTACGCCCGGCCCTGGCGCCGCCTGGCGCAGGACGGGCTCTACGAGGACCGGCTGGTGACCGGGGATCCGCGCAGCGACATCCGCACGGCCTTCTGAGACCGCCCCGCGCACTTGACCTGCCAGAGCTTCCCGGCGGCGTGCCGGATCGCGGTGCTCTGCCCCCGGGGGCGGCCTACCGTGCGCCGGCGGCCGCAGGGTGGGTCTCCGCGAGGATGTCCCGTGCCCCCTGGTCGAGGAGCTCCTGTGCGACCGTCGCACCGAGCTTCTCCGGATCGTCAGCACGACCGGTGGAGGCGGCGGTGAGCCGGACGGCTCCATCCAGGGACACGACCTGTCCGGTGAGGAGCAGCCGGCCTTCCGGCTCGTGGGTCACGTAGGCGCCCACCGGGACGCTGCATCCGCCGTGGAGATCGGCGAGCATGCTCCGCTCGGCCCGCACCGCTGCGTGGACCGTATGGTCGCCCGCCCGTTCCAGCAGCGTCCGCAACTCCTGCTGGTTGCCGCGGATCTGGATGCCCAGAGCGCCCTGGCCGGGCACGGCGGCGTCCGGGTCTCGCACTGGCGGCCGCGGTCAGCGAGACGACGGTCCGCAAAGGCGTGTTCGAGCTGGAGGCCAGCGCGGATCCCCTGGGCCGGGTGCGGCGTCCGGACGGGGGCCGCAAACGGGTCGCGGAACTCAATCCGGGGCTACGGCCGGCTCTGCTGGCGCTGGTCGAGCCGAATGTGCGGGGTGATCCGATGCCGCCGCTGCGATGGACGGTGAAGTCAACCCGTGCACTTGCGAGGGAACTGACCCGGGCCGGGCACCGGGTCAGCGCGGACACCGTCGCAGGTCTGCTGCGGGAGGAAGGCTTCAGCCTGCAGGCCAACGGCAGCCAGCACGTCGACCGGGACGCACAGTTCCGCTACCTCAACGAGCAGGCCCGCAAGCACCGGGACGCCGGCCAGCCGGTCATCAGCGTGGACACCAAGAAGAAGTAACTCGTCGGTGACTTCAAGAACGACGGCCGCCAGTGGCGACCGGCCGGTGATCCGGTACCGGTGACCATGCATGACTTCGCCGACCCGCAGCTGGGGAAGGCGATCCCGTACGGGGTCTACGACCTCGCGGCGAACACCGGCTGGGTCAACGTCGGCACCGATCACGACACCGCCGCGTTCACGGTGGAATCGATCCGCCGCTAGCTGGGGCAACCAGTGCGCGGCGCTTCGCAGAGACACTGGCCGACGGGGCTATGTCGGCCGTGATCGTAGTGAGGCGACCTCGGCAGTCAGAGCAGCCCGTGTGGCCCTTCCCAGCCGCGCCCTAGTGTTAGCCCTCTCGCTGCGGGAGTCCTTCGGGCTCGCGCCCTGGAAGCCATGAGCGTCAGAACGCCGTTGATCGCCTTGTTGGGTGCAGCCCGGCGGGCCCGAGTCCCCTCGGCGTCGATAGCTCACGGCGCCCCTGGTTGACCGAACGGTCCCGGATCTAGAGCTCCATCGCAGCCGTCTCCCATCCGTCCCCCATGGGAGACGGATGGGAGAAAGATCTTCCTAATCAAGACTAGCCAAGGCTAGCTATAGCTAAGTAAGGCCAGGTTTCAGAGCGAATAGAAGCAGGCAGGACGCCGACCTGGCCTTATGCCGACACAGCCGTTGATCCAGACAATCACGTCTACCCCTCTCCCCATGGCTCGTCCGGAGCCCCCAGTGGCTTGCCCGTCCCACCCTGGCACGGAAACCTCACTATCGGCCGAGTGCTTATCCTCAAGGTCAGCGCCCCGCCCCGACACCTCCGGAGGTTTCCCCGCCGTGCCCCACACCCGCCGCCCGTCCGACCCCCGTTACGGAAACCGGCCCACCATGAAGGACGTGGCGGCCCGGGCGGGCGTGGGCCTGAAAACGGTGTCGCGCGTGGTCAACGGCGAGGCCGGAGTCACCCCCGACACCGAACGGCGGGTCCAGGAGGCCATCGACGCCCTGGGCTTCCGCCGCAACGACAGCGCCCGCGTGCTGCGCAAGGGCCGTACCGCGACGGTGGGTCTGGTCCTGGAGGACCTCGCCGACCCGTTCTACGGCCCGCTGAACCGGGCGGTGGAGGAAGTGGCCCGCGCGCACGGGGCGCTGCTCATCAACGGCTCCAGCGCCGAAGACCCGGAGCGGGAGCGGGAGCTGGCGCTCGCGCTGTGCGCGCGCCGGGTGGACGGGCTGGTCGTGATTCCGGCGGGCGACGACCACCGCTACCTGGAGCCGGAGATCAGGGCGGGTGTGGCCACGGTGTTCGTGGACCGCCCGGCCGGCCGGATCGACGCGGACGTCGTCCTGTCGGACAGCTTCGGCGGGGCCCGGGACGGGGTGGCGCACCTGATCGCGGGCGGCCACCGCCGGATCGGTTTCATCGGCGACCACCCGCGCATCCACACGGCGACGGAGCGACTGCGCGGCTACCGGGCGGCGATGGCGGACGCGGGTCTTCCGGTGGCCGGATCCTGGGTCTCGCTCGGCTCCACGGCCCCCGAACGGGTCGCGGCGGCGGCCCGGTCGATGCTCGCGGGCCCGGAGGCGGTGTCGGCCGTGTTCGCCGGGAACAACCGCGTGACGGTCACGCTCGTACGGGTCCTCGCGGAGCGGGAGCGCGTGCGGGGGCAGGAGCACCCGGTGGCCCTGGTCGGCTTCGACGACTTCGAACTGGCCGACCTGCTGCGCCCGGGCGTGACGGTGGTCGCCCAGGACCCGGCGGCCCTGGGCCGGGTGGCCACGGACCGCCTGTTCCAGCGCCTGGCGGGAGCCGGCCTCCCGCCGGCCCGCATCGAACTCCCGACCCGCCTCATCCCCCGCGGCTCGGGCGAATTCCCGCCCGCGGACTGACCGTCACCGGCCCGGCCAAACGCGCCCGGACACCGCGGGGCCCGGCCGGGGCGTCCCCGGCCGGGCCTCATGCGGATCACCCGGCTCAGGCGGTCGCCGTCAGGGTCGCCGAGCGGCGCGGGATCGCGAAGGCGTCCAGCTCCGCGCGGGTCAGGCCGGTCAGGGCGGTGACCTCCTCGGCGCCGACCGCGCCGCAGTCCAGGCCGCGCACCAGGTAGCCGGCCAGGGCCTTGGCGGTGGCGGGCTCGTCCATCACGTCGCCCTCGATCTTGGCGACGTACGCCTTCAGGCGCGCGGCGGCGGCTTCGAGGCCCTCGCGGTAGAAGGTGAAAACGGCCGCGTAGCGGGTCGGCAGGTGCGCCGGGTGCATGTCCCAGCCCTGGTAGTAGGCGCGGGCCAGCGCGCGGCGGGTCAGGCCGTAGTGCAGCTTCCAGGCCTCGTGGACGTGCTCGGTGGTGCCGATCGGCAGCACGTTGGTCGAGCCGTCGGAGACGCGTACGCCGGTGCCGGCGGCCGCGACCTGCATGATGGCCTTCGCGTGGTCGGCGGCCGGGTGGTCGCTCGACTGGTAGGCGGCGGAGACGCCGACGCAGGCGCTGTAGTCGAAGGTGCCGTAGTGCAGGCCGGTGGCGCGGCCCTTGGAGGCCTCGATCATCCGGGCGACCGTGGCGGTGCCGTCGGAGGCGACGATGGACTGGCTGGTCTCGATCTGGATCTCGAAGCCGATCCGGCCCGGGCGCAGGCCGCGGGCGGTCTCGAAGGCCTCCAGCAGCTTGACGAAGGCGCTGACCTGCTCGGCGTAGGTGACCTTGGGCAGGGTCAGGACGAGGCCCTCGGGGAGGCCGCCGTGCTCCAGCAGGCCGGAGAGGAAGATGTCGGTGGTGCGGATGCCGCGGTCGCGGACGTTGGACTCCATGCACTTCATGCGGATGCCCATGTACGGGGCGTTCGTGCCGTTGGAGAAGGCCTCGGAGACGAGGCGGGCGGCGCGGGCCGCGGCCTGGTCCTCCTCCTCGTCGGAGCGGACGCCGAAACCGTCCTCGAAGTCGACGCGGAGGTCCTCGATCGGCTCGGAGGCGAGCTTGGCGCGGACGCGGTCGTAGACCGGTACGGCGAGCTCGTCGGAGATGCCCAGTACCTTGGCGAAGGTCGCGGCGTCCGGGGCGTGCTCGTCGAGCGCCGCGAGCGCCTGGTCGCCCCAGGAGCGGATGGTGTCCGCGGCGAACACGTCGCCCGGTACGTAGACGGTGTGGATGGGCTGGCGGGTGCCGGGGTCGCCCGGGTAGTGGCGCGCGAGTTCCGCGTCCACCGGGGCGAGGGAGGCGCTGATGCCCTCGCTGACCGCGCCTGCGAGGCTCGTCGCCACCTTCTCCTGCTGACCCATCGTGCACTCTCCTCTTTTCCGCTTCACGGAAGCTTAGATCCGCATAGCAGAATTTAGTCACGGGGTTCCGCTCAGTCAATGGTCCCCCGGCCGTCCCGGGGAAACGACTCGGGGCCGTGCGGTGAGAAACACCACACGGCCCCGGAGACGGAGAGATACGCAGGTCAGGGACTAGCCCTTGCGCGCCTTGATCTCGTCGGTCAGCTGCGGGACGACCGTGAAGAGGTCGCCGACCACGCCGTAGTCGACCAGGTCGAAGATCGGGGCCTCGGCGTCCTTGTTGATGGCCACGATGGTCTTCGAGGTCTGCATGCCGGCCCGGTGCTGGATCGCGCCCGAGATGCCGGAGGCGATGTACAGCTGCGGGGAGACCGACTTGCCGGTCTGGCCGACCTGGTTGGAGTGCGGGTACCAGCCCGCGTCGACGGCGGCGCGCGAGGCGCCGACGGCCGCACCGAGGGAGTCCGCGAGGTCCTCGATGATGTGGAAGTTCTCGGCGCCGTTGACGCCGCGGCCGCCGGAGACCACGATCGCGGCCTCGGTCAGCTCGGGGCGGCCGGTCGACTCGCGCGGGGTGCGGCCGGTGACCTTGGTGCCGGTGGCCAGGGCGCCGAAGGTGACGGCGAGCGCCTCGACGGCGCCGGCGGCCGGAGCGGCCTCGACCGGGGCCGAGTTCGGCTTCACGGTGATGACCGGGGTGCCCTTGGAGACGCGGGACTTGGTGGTGAAGGACGCGGCGAAGGCGGACTGCGTCGCTACCGGACCCTCGTCACCCGCCTCCAGGTCGATGGCGTCGGTGATGATGCCGGAGCCGATGCGGACCGCGAGGCGGGCCGCGATCTCCTTGCCCTCGGCGGAGGACGGGACGAGCACGGCGGCCAGGGAGCCGGCGGCGGACACAAGCTCGTACGCGGCCTGGAGCGCGTCCACCTTCGGTACCACGAGGTACTCGGTGAACTCGGGGGCGTCGGCGGTGAGGACCTTGACCGCGCCGTGCTCGGCGAGCACCGCGGCGGTGGCGTCGGCACCGGCGCCCAGGGCGACGGCGACGGGCTCGCCGATGCGGCGGGCCAGCGTCAGCAGCTCGAGGGTGGGCTTGCGGACGGCGCCGTCCACGTGGTCGACGTAGACGAGAACTTCAGCCATGGGACTGCTCTCCTGCTATTGCGAAGTGTCTGGGGGCTATGGAGGGGTTGGCCGAGGTTCTTAGATGAACTTCTGGCCGGCCAGGAACTCGGCCAGCTGCTTGCCGCCCTCGCCCTCGTCCTTGACGATCGTGCCGGCGGTGCGCGCCGGGCGCTGCGCCGCGGAGTCGACCTTGGTCCAGGAGCCTTCCAGACCGACCTCGTCGGCCTCGATGTCCAGCTCCTCCAGGTCCCAGGACTCCACCGGCTTCTTCTTGGCGGCCATGATGCCCTTGAAGGACGGGTAGCGGGCCTCGCCCGACTGGTCCGTCACCGAGACGAGCGCGGGGAGGGAGGCCTCCAGCTGCTCGCTCGCGGTGTCGCCGTCGCGGCGGCCCGTGACGGTTCCGTCCTCGACCTTGACCTCGGAGAGCAGGGTGACCTGCGGGACGCCCAGGCGCTCGGCCAGGATCGCCGGGAGCACGCCCATGGTGCCGTCCGTCGAGGCCATGCCGGTGATGACCAGGTCGTAGCCGGCCTTCTCGATCGCCTTGGCGAGCACCAGCGAGGTGCCCATGACGTCGGTGCCGTGCAGGTCGTCGTCCTCGACGTGGATGGCCTTGTCGGCGCCCATCGACAGCGCCTTGCGCAGCGCGTCCTTGGCGTCCTCGGGACCCACCGTCAGGACGGTGATCTCCGCGTCGTCGGCCTCGTCGGCGATCTGCAGCGCCTGCTCGACGGCGTACTCGTCGAGCTCCGACAGCAGGCCGTCGACGTCGTCACGGTTGACGGTCAAGTCCTCGGTGAACTGCCGGTCGCCGGTGGCGTCGGGCACGTACTTCACACAGACAACGATCCTCAGGCTCACGCCGGCTCTCCTACCGCATCGTCTTTTCTGGTACCGCCTTGTGCAGGCAGCATAGGCGCCTTGTCGGGCGGATCCCGGTCGGGGCGGCCCGCGCTCCGAAGGGAATGTTACTCGTCAGTACACCGTGGGTCCCGCGAAGGCGCAAGCTCGGCGAACTGTGATCTGTCCAACGCCGCCCGACCCGCCCCAACAGGGACGATTCAGTCGCGCAGCGCGTTGAAGCGACCTTGGTGGTACAGCAGGGGGCGACCCTCTCCGGCCGGATCCCCCGCAACCGCCTCAGCGATGATCACACGGTGCTCGCCCGCGGGCACCCTCGCCACCACCCGGCACACCAGCCACGCGAGCACTCCGTCCAGTACGGGGACGCCGTGCGGCCCCGTGGTCCAGCCGGTGGCCGCGCCGAAACGGTCCGCCCCGCTCCGGGCGAAGAGGCCCGCCAGCTCCCGCTGGTGCTCGCCGAGTATGTGGACTCCGAGGTGGTCGCTGTCGCGCACCGCGGGCCAGCTGGAGGAGCCGGTGCCGATGGTGAAGGACAGCAACGGCGGGTCCGCGGAGACGGAGTTGAGCGAAGTGGCGGTGAAGCCCGCCGGGCGCCCGCAGGTCTCCGCGGTGATCACCGCGACCCCGGCGGCGTGCCGTCGGAACACGGAGCGCAGGAGGTCGGGCGAGCCGGGGTGGCCGGCGGGCTGGAGGGACGAGGTCGTCGGGGCCGCAGGAGCGGTCATCGGGGTACTTCCTTCTGCCGCGGAGCACGCGGGCGCTGTCGGGGATCGGGGATCGGGACGTTCAGCGACCCTGACAGCGCGCGCTCGCGTAGCGGACGAGATCCACATGGGCCCGTCCGTAGAGCAGGAGTTCAAACGGCATACGGCCAGCGTGGCGATCTCCCGTGTACACAGTCAAGCGGGATCCGTCAGATGTCAGGCGCGTCACGCTGCGTGCGGGCCCGCGCGGCGGCGCGTGCACCGGCGCCCGCTTCATACGGCGGCGCCCAGCGCCGCGATCACGTCCGCCTTGCGCGGCATCCCGGCCGCCCGCCGCACGATCCGGCCCGCCGCGTCCAGGACGAGCACGGTCGGGGTCTTCTCGATCCCCAGGGCGCGGACCAGTTCGAGCCGGTCCTCGGCGTCGATCTCGATGTGCGCGACCCCCTCGACCATCCCCGCGACCTCGGCGAGGATCCGCCGGGTGGCCCGGCAGGGCTGGCAGAAGGCGCTGGAGAACTGCACCAGGCTGGCCCGCTCGCCGGGCTCCGCGCCCAGCTCCGCGGCGCCCAGCGGGCCCCGGCCGCCGCCCGCGCCGCCGTGGTGCCCCTCGTCCTGCCCGCGCACCCGCGCTCCCCTCGCCGTCTTCGCTTACGCACCCCATGCTCGTACGCTCGTACTCTGATCGCAGCGCCCTGCGGAGCAGCCGCATTCCCGGCGTGACGAGAATCTCGCCGGGCACGGTCGTCTGGGCTGGCCAGCAGCCCGCGTTTGGGGCACGATCCCCCATGGGTCGCGTACCTACGCTTCCGTAACTTCCAGCCGGGAGCACCTCCCCAGGCAGAAAGCGGGGTCTCCCCACCATGGCTGAGCTCGTCTACCCTCCCGTGATCGGCGCCGCGCACGGACTGTTCCGCGCGCTGGACATCCGGATCGACATGAAGGGCACCGAGAACATCCCCCGCAAGGGCGGGGCGGTCCTGGTGTCGAACCACATCGGCTACCTCGACTTCATCTTCGCCGGCCTGACCGCGCGGCCGCAGAAGCGCCTGGTGCGCTTCATGGCGAAGGAGTCGGTGTTCCGGCACAAGGTGTCCGGTCCGCTGATGCGCGCGATGAAGCACATCCCGGTGGACCGCAAGCAGGGTGAGACGGCCTACGAGCACGCCCTGGACTCCCTGCGCGCCGGCGAGATCATCGGGGTGTTCCCCGAGGCGACGATCTCCCAGTCCTTCACCCTCAAGAGCTTCAAGTCGGGTGCGGCTCGCATGGCCCAGGAGGCCGGGGTCCCGCTGATCCCGGTGGCGCTGTGGGGCACCCAGCGGCTGTGGACCAAGGGCCGTCCGAAGAACCTGAAGCGCAGCCACATCCCGGTGACGATGCGGGTCGGCGAGCCGATCGAGGCGCCCGCCGACCAGTACGCCGGGGCCATCACCCGCCGCCTGCGCGAGCGCGTGCAGGAGCTGCTCGACGCGGCGCAGCGCGCCTACCCGGACAAGCCCAAGGACGCCTCCGACTCCTGGTGGCTGCCGGCCCACCTGGGCGGCACCGCTCCGACCGCGGCCCAGGTCAAGGAAGCCGGCTGACGGCACCGCGTCGCGCGGCCCCGCCCCCTTCCGAGGGGGCGGGGCCGCGCTTGCGCCTGCCGCCGACGCTCAGTTGGGGTTCTCGGCGCAGGACGGCACGGCCTCGCCGAGTTCGTACGTGGCGTGGAAGCCCAGCGCGTGCCGGAAGCGGTCCTTGAACTGCGGGTACAGGTCACGGCCCTGGATCCTCGAGGTCTCGGCGACGTGCATGGCCGCGGCGGCGATCCCGCCCCGTCAGGCTTCGCGCTTGCGGCGGCGGTGCGCCGCCACCCGCGAGCGGCCGGCGCACGTGGTCGAGCAGTAGCGGCGCACGCTGCCCGGCCCGGTGGCGAGGAAGAACCGCCCGCAGCCCTCGGCGGCGCAGGACCCCCACGCGATCCGGCCGTACTCGGTGAGCAGCTGGGCGAGCGCGAGGGCGCCCGAGGCCAGGAACCAGTCGCCCCAGCCCGCCTCCCCGCCGCGGTCCACGTGCAGGTGCCAGGGGTACCCGTCGTGCCGGGTGAGCCGGGGCCGGGTGGCGCACTCCTCCAGCAGCGCGTTGAGGGCCCCGGCGGCCCGGTCCTCGTCGCTCTCGCGCAGGACCTCCGCCATCCGCCGGGCGGCGGCCCGCAGTTCGGCGGCGCCGGCCTCGGGGAACGCCTCCCCGGTCAGGTCCGCCGGGCGCTCCCCGTGCCCGGCGAGCAGCTCCGCGAGCGCGGTGCGCGGCAGTTCGGGGTCCGCGCGGACCGCCTCGGCGAGGTCGATCAGCCGCCGGGCCGCCGAGAAGCCCCCTCGCGGGTCCGCCATGCCTGGATCCTTTCCCCGTACACCCGAATGACGTAACGTCTTGAGCTGTTATCACGTTACCGCAGCGGGGAGGGGCCGGGATGAGCGGGTTCGGGCGGTACCTGGCGGCGGCGCTCGCCGCGCGGTTCGCCTCCGAGGGCATGGGCATGGCCGTGGTCCTGCTCGCCCTGGAGCGCACCGGGAGCGCCTCGTACGGGGCGTTCGTCCTGACGGCCTGGCTCGCGCCGCACGTACTGGCGGCTCCGCTCGCGGGCGCCGCCGCGGGCCGCACCGCCCGGCCCCGGCTCTTCCACGTCGGCACCCTGGCCGGGTTCACGGCCGCCGTGGTGGCGCTGGCCCTGCTGCTCGGGCGGGCCCCGCTGCCACTGGTGCTCGCGGTGGCGGCGCTCGGCGGCAGCTGCGGGCCGATGGTGACGGGCGGGCTGTCGAGCCTGGTCACCGGGCTGGTCCCGGCGGGCGCCGGGCGCGACCGCGCCTACGGCTGGGACGCCTCGACCTACAACGCGGCCTCGGTGACCGCGCCGGCGGCGGTCAGCCTGGCCACGGCACTGGGCTCGGCGGCTCCGGCCATGGCGGTGCTGGCGGTGTCGGGCGCGCTGGCGGCCGCGCTCGCCGCGACCCTCCCGTATGGGATCCCGGGCGCGGGCGCGCCCCAGGAGGGGCCCCGGGCCGGGCTGGGGGCCGGGCTCGCCGCCCTGTGGCGGGTCCGGGAGCTGCGGGCGGTCACCTCGGCGACGACCCTGGCGTTCGTGGGGATCGGCTCGCTCACCACCACCTCGGTCCTGCTGGCCGCCGGGCTCGGCAGCCCGGGCGCCGGGGGCGTGCTGATGACGGCCTTCGCGCTGGGCGCCCTGGCCGGCTCGCTGACGCTGGGCCGGATGACGGCCGTGGAGCCGGGCCGGCTGGTGCGGTGGGCGCTGGCCGGGACCGGGGCGGCGCTGGCCGCCGCCGCGTTCGCGCCCTCCCTGGCCGCCACGGTGGCCCTGTTCGCGGTGGCCGGGGTGTGCGACGGGCCGCTGCTCACGGCCACCCTGCGGATCCGCTCGGAGCACGCCCCCGACGCGGTCCGGACGCAGGTGTTCACCCTGGGCGCCGGGCTGAAGGTGACGGCGGCGTCGGCCGGGGCGGCCCTGGTGGGCTTCGCGGCCGAAGCACCCGCGTGGACGCTGCTGACCGGGATCGCCGGACTCCAGCTCGCGGCGGCCCTGCTGCACGTGCTGACGGGGGCCGGGAAGCCCGCTCGGGCGGCCGCGGTCACAGACCCGTCGGCAGGTTCTCCCACAACTGCGGCCGGTCGGCGGAGTCCTGGAGCGCCTTGAGCGCGGCCGGGTGCGGGGCGGCGTACAGGCCGGGGTAGTCGATCTCGCCGAGCTCCGGGCGTACGGGGAAGGCCAGTTGCTCCGTGTCGAGGCTGAACCGGGCGTCCACGCCCGGCTTGTTGCCGCGCGGGTCCACCCGGGACCAGCTCGCGGCGCCGGGGAGCCGGAGCGCGACGAGGCCGTGGACGACCGGATTCGATCCGTCGTCGTCGGCGAGGAGCTGGTAGCACAGGGCGGCCGGGATGCCCTGGGCGCGCAGCAGGGCGGCGAGGGCGTGGGACTTGGCGTAGCAGATGCCGTTGCGGGTGGCCAGGACGTCGGAGGCGCGCCAGGTGACGCGCGGGTCACCGGAGTCGGCGGAGTGCGGGACGGCGTCGCGGACGAACTCGAAGACGGCTTCGGCGTAGGCGTACGGGTCGCCGTCCGTGGCGGTCCAGAAGGCGTCGGCGGTCTCACGGACCAGCGGGTGCTCGTGGTCCACGGCTTCGTCAGCCGCCAGATAGGCGGCCAGGTCGGGCTGCTCCTGGATCAGTTCCATGATCCAGGAGCATACCTATGCGACCTTCCGCACACCTATCGATTTATGCGGGGTGGGACGGGGCAGGGCGGACGGCCGGGGTCAGCGCGCCAGCTCTTCCTTCAGCGCCTGGAGGAAGCCGTCGACGTCCTCTTCCTGGGTGTCGAAGCCGCACATCCAGCGGACATCGCCGGCGGCCTCGTCCCAGAAGTAGAAGCGGTAGCGCTCCTGGAGCCGCCGCGTGACCTCGTGCGGCAGCCGCGCGAACACCGCGTTCGCCTGCACCGGGTAGAGGATCTCCACGCCGTCCGTCTCGCGCACGCCCGCCGCGAGGCGCTGCGCCATCGCGTTGGCGTGCCGGGCGTTGCGCAGCCACAGGTCCTTGGCGAGCAGCGCCTCCAGCTGGACCGAGACGAACCGCATCTTGGACGCGAGCTGCATCGACATCTTGCGGATGTGCTTCATCTGCCGGACCGCGTCCGGGTTGAGCACCACCACGGCCTCGCCGAACATCATGCCGTTCTTGGTGCCGCCGTACGACAGCACGTCCACGCCGACGGTGTTCGTGAAGGTGCGCATCGGCACGTCGAGCGAGGCCGCGGCGTTGGCTATCCGGGCGCCGTCGAGGTGCACCTTCATGCCCAGGCCGTGCGCGTGCTCGCAGATCGCCCTGATCTCGTCCGGGGTGTAGACCGTGCCGAGTTCGGTGTTCTGGGTGATCGAGACGACCTGGGGCATCGCCCGGTGCTCGTCCTCGAAGCCCCAGGCCTCCTGGTCGATCAGCTCGGGGGTGAGCTTGCCGTCCGGGGTGGGGACGGCGAGCAGCTTGAGGCCCGCCATCCGCTCCGGCGCGCCGCCCTCGTCCACGTTGATGTGGGCGCTCTTGGCGCAGATCACGGCGCCCCACCGGTCGGTCATGGCCTGCAGGGCGACGACGTTGGCGCCCGTGCCGTTGAAGACCGGGAAGGCCTGTGCGTACGGCCCGAAGTGGCTGCGGAAGATCTTCTGCAGGTGTTCGGTGTACTCGTCCTCGCCGTACGAGACCTGGTGGCCGCCGTTCGCCAGCGCGACGGCGGCGAGGACCTCGGGGTGGACCCCCGCGTAGTTGTCGCTTGCGAAACCGCGAACCGCCGGGTTGTGGTGGCGCCGGGCGTCGGTCTTCCCGGCATCGGTTCTCACGGTTGCGGAGTGAGCCACAGACGCTGTCCGTTCACATCGATGGCGGGTCGCTCCCAGACGCCGGCGATGGCCTCGGCCAGCTCCTTGACGTCGGTGAAGCCCGCGAACTTCGCATTGGGACGCTCGGCGCGCATCGCGTCGTGCACCAGTGCCTTGATGACCAGGATCGCAGCCGCCGCGCCGGGGCCGTCCTCGCCCCCCGCCTTGCGGAAGGAATCCGCGAGGGCCAGGGTCCAGGCCTCGGCGGCCGCCTTGCCGGCGTTGTACGCGGCGTTGTTGGCGACCGGCTTGTGCGCGCCGGACTGGCTGACCAGGACGTACCGGCCGCGGTCGCTGCGCAGCAGTCCGTCGTGGAAGGCGAGCGAGGTGTGCTGGACCGTGCGGATGAGGAGCTTCTCCAGGAAGGTCCAGTCCGCGAGGTCGACATCGGTGAAGGTCTTGCTGCCGCGCCAGCCGCCGACGAGGTGGACCAGCCCGTCGATCCGGCCGAACTCCTTCTCGGTCTGCTCGGCCCAGGCCTGGGTGGCGGCCAGGTCGAGCAGGTCCACGGTGTCACCGGTGATGGTGGCGCCGCCGTGGGCGTAGCGCGCGGCGTCGACCGCTTCGGCGAGCCGCGCCGGATCGGCGTCGGACGCGACGACCACGGCACCCGCCTCGGCGAGGCGGAGCAGGGTGGCGCGGCCGGCGGGGCCACCGGCCCCGGCCACCGCCACTACCGCTCCGTGCAGCTTTCCGTTGCCGTTCCCGGAGCCGTTCATCTGTACAGCCTCCTGTGGGCGGTCGCTCACGCGGCGACCCGCTCGGCGTGCTCGGCGTTGAGGGCGGTGATGCCCTTGGTGGAGGCGATCACGCCCTTGAGCTTCTTGGCGAGCGCCTCATAGAACATGCTGAGCGGAAACTCGTCGGGAAGCACGTCGTCCACGAGCTTGCGCGGAGGCTGCGTCATGTCGAGGGCGTCGGGACCCTTGGCCCACTTGGATCCCGGGTGCGGGGCCAGGTACGTGGAGACCAGCTCGTAGGCCTTGAACCAGTGGACGAGCTTCGGGCGGTCGATGCCGGCCCGGTAGAGGTCCTCGATCTCGGCGCACAGCTGGTTGGTGACCTGCGGGGCACGCATCCAGTCGATCTTCAGCTTGTTGTCCGTCCAGCGCACGACGTCGTGCTTGTGGAGGTACGCGAAGAGCAGCTGGCCGCCGAGACCGTCGTAGTTGCGGGTGCGGTCGCCGGAGACGGGGAAGCGGAACATCCGGTCGAACAGGACGGCGTACTGGACGTCGCGGCCGTGCTCGTTGCCCTCGGACTCCAGCTTCACGGCCTCCTTGAAGGCGGTGAGGTCGCAGCGCAGCTCTTCCAGGCCGTACATCCAGAACGGCTGGCGCTGCTTGATCATGAAGGGGTCGAACGGCAGGTCGCCGTGGCTGTGGGTGCGGTCGTGGACCATGTCCCACAGGACGAAGGCCTTCTCGCAGCGCTCCTGGTCCCCGATCATGGCGGCGATGTCCTCGGGCAGCTCGATGCCCAGGATGTCGACCGCGGCCTCGGTGACCTTGCGGTAGCGGGCGGCCTCGCGGTCGCAGAAGATGCCGCCCCAGGTGAAGCGCTCGGGGGCCTCGCGCACGGCGATGGTCTCCGGGAAGAGCACGGCGGAGTTGGTGTCGTAGCCCGGGGTGAAGTCCTCGAAGGTGATGCCGAGGAAGAGCGGGTTGTCGTACCGGGTGCGCTCGAGCTCGGCGAGCCACTCGGGCCACACCATGCGCAGGACGACGGCCTCCAGGTTGCGGTCCGGGTTGCCGTTCTGCGTGTACATGGGGAAGACCACGAGGTGCTGGAGCCCGTCGGTGCGCTCGGCGGCCGGCTGGAAGGCCAGCAGCGAGTCGAGGAAGTCGGGCACCCCAAAGCCGTCGGCGGCCCACTTGCGCAGGTCCCCGACGAGCGCCTGGTGGTACGCCGTGGCGTGCGGGAGCTGCGGCGAGAGCGCCTCGACGCCCTCGATCACGCACTCGACCGCGGCCGCGGCCTCGGAGCGGGTGGGGGCAGCGGCGGCCTCGAAGTCGATGGAGCCGTCCTTGGCCTGCCAGGGGCGGATCTCCTCCACGGCGGCCTTGAGCGCGGGCCACGCGGGGTGGTCGACCACCCGCGCCCCGGCGGCTATCACGGCACCGCGGGCACCCGGCACAAGAGTTTCCGTCATGTCACTTCCTCCACAGGAGAACCTCACGTCAAGGCAGCGTAAACGGCGGAGGCTCTCCCGTTCAAGAGGGATCTCGGGAAATTATCCTGCGACACCCCCCGCTTCACCGGAAGTCTTCCGGTCCTTCAGCGTGGAATTGATGGCTCCGCCCAGTCGCGCCATGGCTTCCCGGGCCTGCGGCAGGACCCCGGCCAGGGCCAGGAACCCGTGGAACATCCCGGGATGCTCGTCCAGAACGGACGGGACGCCGCACTCGGCCAGCCGCCGGTGGTAGGCCCGTCCCTCGTCGCGCAGCGGATCGCACCCGGCGAGCAGCAGGTGCGCGGGCGGCAGCCCGGTGAGGTCCGCGCGCAGCGGGGAGGCCAGCGGGTGCCCGCCGTCGCCGCCCGGACCCAGGTACTGCTCCCAGAACCAGCGCAGGTGCGCGGCGGTCAGGAAGCAGCCCGCGGCGTAGGTCCGGTACGACGCGGAGTCCTGGGCGGCGTCGAGCACGGGATAGGCCAGCGCCTGGAGGGCGACGGGCGGTCCGCCGTACTGCCGGCGGTCCCGGGCCATCAGCAGCGCGGCGACGGCGAGGTTGCCCCCGGCGCTGTCCCCCGCGACGACCAGGGCGCCGGGGTCCCCGCCCAGCTCGCCGAGGTGCCCGCCGGCCCAGCACAGGGCGGCGTGGGCGTCCTCGGCGGCGGCCGGGAAGCGGTGCTCGGGGGCCCGCCGGTAGTCCACGGAGACCACGGCCGCGCCGGCCGCCCGGGAGAGGGTGCGGACGGTGGTGTCGTGGGTGTCCAGGTCGCACAGGACGAAGCCGCCGCCGTGCAGGAAGACCACGGTGGGGCGCGGCCCGGGCCATTCGTCGGGGTCGGGCAGGTAGACCCGTACCGCGACCGGCGGGGCTCCGGGCGGGCCGGGGACCGTGCGGTCCTCGACGGCCCCGACGCGGGGCGGGTCGGCCGGGGGCCGGGGCGCGGCCGCCAGGATGCGGCGGGCCTCGCGGGCGTCGGTGACGCTCCCGCCGAGGTCGGGGAAGCCGGAGGTGAGCGCGTCGAGGTAGGGCCGGACGGCGGGGTCGGGGCCGCCGTCCGCAGCGGGCCCGGGGGCGGTCACGGCCGGCCCCGGAAGTGGGGGATGACCTTCTCGCCCCACTGGCGCAGGGTCTCCAGGCAGGCCTCCTGCTCCACGGTGCCCATCTGGATCAGGCACATGATCTCGTCCGCCCCCGCGTCCCTGAGCCGTTCCACGTACGCGATGGCGTCGTCGGCGCTGCCGTAGGCGTGGTCGGCGTTGAAGGTGGCGGTGGAGGTGGGGCGCACCGGGATGTCCAGCTCGTGCAGCCGGGCCACCACCTGCTCGGCCGCCTCGCGCATCCGCGCGGCCTCGTCGGCCCCCGCCACGACGGCCTCGTCGGGGATGCCCGCGCCGCCGTACCAGTGGCCGATGGACTGCGCGAAGAACCGCTGGCCGCGGATGCCGATCCGGCGCGCCTCCTCCCGGTCGTCGAGCACGATGGTCGGGCACAGCACCGAGAAGTGGTCGTTGACGGCGGTGGACACGAAGCGGCTCCCGTCCCGCGCGGCGACCGCCGCGTCGTAGACGGCGCGCATCCCCGCGATCGACTCGGGTCCGGCGAAGCCCATCACCAGGGCCCCGATCCCCAGCTCGGCGGCCTGCACCAGGGTCTCGCCGCGGCTGCAGGCGAGGAACAGCGGCGGATGCGGGGTCTGCGCGGGCCGGGGCAGGATCGGGTGCGGGTCGATGTCGATCAGCGGGCCGTGGTACTCCAGCTCCTCCTCCTGCCAGGCCCTGCCGATGATCCGCAGGGCCTCCTCCACCTCCGCGGTGGTGCGCTCCCGGTCCACCCCGCACAGCGAGGTCTCCTGCTCGGTGCCCCCGCGCCCGGCCCCGAGGTCGAGCCGCCCGCCGGAGAGCAGGTCGAGCATCGCCGCCCGTTCGGCGACCCGGACCGGGTGGTTGAAGTTGAAGGGCATGCACACGACTCCGTGCCCGATGCGTATGGTGCTGGTCCTGGCCGCGACCCAGGTCAGGAAGATTTCAGGGGCGGACATGTGTGCGTACCACTTCAGCGAGTGGTGTTCGACCGCCCAGATCCGGTCGAAGCCCATCCGCTCGGCGAGCACGGCCTGCTCCACGCAGTCGCGGATCACCTGGTGCTCCCGCTCCACGGTCGGGTCGGCGAGCTGGGCTTCGAAGATCACGGAGAATTTCACGGTGCCTCCAGGGTTGCGTCCCGTGTCCGGTCTTACTTCAATGAGGAATATGACTAGTAGTCAGGTGCCAAAGAAGCAAGAGGCGGGGAAGCGGCAGTCGGGCCGGCGCTCGCCCGGGAAGCGGGAGCTGCCGCCGACCGCGTGGGCGGTTCTCGGCCTTCTTTCCTTCCCCGGGGAGCGCACGGGCTACGAGCTGAAGAAGTGGGCGGACTCCTCGCTCCGCTTCTTCTACTGGTCGCCCGCCATCAGCCAGATCTACGCCGAACTGCGCCGCCTGGAGGAGCTGGGTTACGCGGCTTCCGCGCGCTCGGGGCCCGAGGAGGCCAGGGCCAAGCGGCGCTACGCCATCACCGACGCGGGGCGCGAGGCACTGGCCGGCTGGGCCTCCGGTACGGCCGAGGCCGGGCCCCCGGTGCTCAAGCACGGGCTGCTGCTGCGGGTCTGGCTCGGCCACCTGGCCGATCCCGAGCGGCTGCGGGCGATGGTCGGCGAGCACCTGGAGCGCACCCGGGCCGAGCTGGCCGCCGTACGAGAGGCCGTGGCACAGGCGGGCGAGGTCCCGGAGTGGGCCTTCCCCGCGCTGGCGCTGCGCTGGAGCGAGCGGCAGCACCTGGCGGAGCTGGAGCTCGGCGAAGCCCTCCTCGCCGATCTGGCCGCCCTGGACGAACCGGCCGACGGGGCCCGTCAAGCCGACGGGGACGCGCCCACGCCCGGGTGACGGCGACGGCGGCGCCACCGGCCGCGCGGGGGCCCACAACCCCGACGGGAAGCGGCCGGTGCGCCTCCGCGGGGCCTTGCACGGGCGGTCCCTTCGCACCTCCGGCGCACTAGCATGCGTCCTCATCGCGCGCGGCCGGTCGGGACACCGCGTCCGCGCGGGGAGCCGCCGTCGACGGAAGCGAGAGAACCTTGACTTTCCTCACCATCGGTCACCGCGGGGTCATGGGTGTCGAACCGGAGAACACCCTGCGGTCGTACCTCCGAGCGGAACGTTCCGGCATGGACGCCATCGCTCTGGACGTCCAGCTGAGCAAGGACGGCGCCCTCGTCGCCCTGCACGACCCCGAGGTGGACCGGACCACCGACGGCTCGGGGGCCGTCGCCGACCTGACCCTGGCCGAACTGCGCGGACTGGACGCCGGTCAGGGCGAGCGCGTGCCCGTGTTCGAGGACGTCCTGGATGCGGTCCGGACCCCGCTCCAGGTGTCGGTACGGGACCGGGCCGCGGCCGGGGCGCTCGCCGAACTGCTGCTGCGCCGCGACCTGACCGCCCGGGTGGAGGTGGCCTCCTCCGACGACGCGCTGCTCGCCGAGGTCGCGCGGCTGGTGCCGGGCGTGCGGACCGTGCTGCACGCGGCCGCTCCCGACGAGGGCGCCGAGGACCTCGTGCGCCGGGCCGCCGCCGCGGGTGCGGCGGCGGTCGCCCTGGACATCCGGCGGCTCAGCCTGGCGGCCGTCGAAGCGGCGCACGCCTCCGGACTGCGGGTGACCGGCCGGGCCGTCAACACCCTCGACCTGCTGCGGCTGGCGCGGGCCCTCGAACTGGACGGCGCCGTCACCGACTTCCCGGAGATCCGCAGCACGGGCCGCTTCACCGCGTAGGAGCGGGCGGTCCGGCTACAGCGCCTTGACCAGCAGCTCGAAGGCCAGGTCGTCGCGGAGCGGGACGCCGAAGCGCTCGTCACCGTAGGGGAAGGGGCTCAGCTCGCCGGTGCGCCGGTAACCGCGGCGCACGTAGTAGGCGATGAGCTCCTCCCGTACGTTCACCACCGTCATCCGCATCTCCTTGGCGCCCCACGTGTCACGGGCGCGGCGCTCGGCCTCGGCCAGGATCTCCTTGCCGAGGCCCGCGCCCTGGAGCCCGGGGCGGACCGCGAACATCCCGAAGTAGACGTAGTCGCCACGGTGTTCGAGCTGGCAGCAGGCGACGGTCTCCCCCGCGCGCTCGACGACCACCAGGGTGCTGTCGGCCGCGTCGATGATCTTGCGGACACCATCGGCGTCGGTGCGCTGCCCGTCCAGGTAGTCCGCTTCCGTGGTCCAGCCCGCGCGGCTGGCGTCGCCCCGGTACGCCGACTCCACGAGGACCACCAGCTCGCTCACGTCCGCTTCGACGGCACTGCGGAAGCTGAGGGCGGCGGGGTTGGCGGTCGACATCGGTGACTCCGTTCTGCGCGGTGGCATGTGACATGCCGAAGACGGCAGGGAGAGCCTATCCCGGGGCCGCGTGAAGGCGCCGTGAGAGGGGCATCCCTTCCTCTGACGCCGACGAACCGGGAGGTTCCGCCGTGCACGGTTCCGCGATGTCCTCCGCCGATACCGCCTCCGCCTGGCTGCTCGTCGTCCTGTGCGCGGTGAGCGGGGCGTACTGCCTGCGGCAGGTGCGCAGATCGGGCGGGGCCGCGGCCGGAGAGGCCGTGATGGCCTTCGGCATGGCGCTGATGGCGGTGCCCCTCGGGGACCGCGACGGGTGGCAGGCGCTCGTGCTCGGCGCGGTGTTCTGCGCCGCCGCCCTGCACGCGGTGTGGCTGCTGCGCGGCGGGGTGCACCACGCGCACCACCTGGTGGGCTCGCTGGCCATGGCCTACATGGCGCTGACGGCGGCGGCCGGCCACGGACACGGTGCGGGGCCGTCCCTGGTCACCGGGCTGCTGCTGCTCTACTTCGCCGGGTACGTCCTGCTCGGCGGGGCCCGGCTGGTGACGGCGGGCGGCGACGCGCAGGGCGGCTACCCGGGCGGCTACCCGGTGGCGTCGGCCGAGCTGTCCCGGGCCTGCCGACTGGCCATGGGAATGGGGATGTTGGCGATGCTGCTCATGATGTGAGGGCGCGCGGCACGTGTCCTGCGTCACCAATGCCCCCAGGCCGTACCCGCAGGTATCCCCGCGCTCATAGGCTGGCGGCCATGATGGTCCCCGTCGCCCTCCTGCTGCTCGGCGCCCTGACCGCGGTACTGGCCCCCCGGCTGCTGGCCCGCGCCCGCTGGCCCGAGCGCGAACCCGTGGTGGCCCTGTGGGCCTGGCAGTGCGTGGTGGGCGCGGTACTGCTGTGCTTCGGGCTGTCGATGCTGCTGAGCGCGGCCGCGGCCTGGCACGCGGTGCGCGGCCGGCTCTTCGCCGCCGCCCCGCACGGGGTCGTCGACGCCTACGCGCTGGGCTCCTCCGGCGGCCCCTGGGCCGCCGGCACCGCGCTCGCCTTGGCGGGCGGGGCGCTGTGGACCGCCGCGATGCTGGCCCGGGAGGTGCTCGGGGCGCGGGCCCGGCGGCGCGCGCAGGGCAGCGAACTGCTGGTGCGGGCCCCGCTGCTGCCCGGGGAGGAGCCCACGGGCGCGCGGCTCGTCGTCCTGGAGGGCCCGCGGCCGGACGCCTGGTGGCTTCCGGGGGCGGCCCCGCAGCTGGTGGTCACGACGGCGGCGCTGGGCCGGCTGAAGGGCAGCCAGCTCGATGCCGTGCTGGCCCACGAGCAGGGGCACGCGGCGGCCCGGCACGACTGGCTGCTGCACTGCTCGCGGGCCCTGGCCGGGGGCTTCCCGCAGGTCCCGGTCTTCGCGGCGTTCGAGGCGGAGATGCACCGCCTGGTCGAACTGGCCGCCGACGACGTGGCCTCCCGGCGGTACGGCCGGCTCACGGTCGCGCTGGCCCTGGTCGGGCTGAACGAGGACCGCGGGGTGTTCGGACCCTCCGCGGCCCCGCAGGCGCACGTCCAGGAGCGGGTGCGCCGGCTGCTGTCGGCGGCGCCCCGGCTGTCCGCGATGAGCCGGCTGCGGCTGACGGCGCTGGCCTCCCTGGTCCCGGCGGTACCGCTGCTGGTGGCCTTCGTCCCCGGGCTGAGCGCGCTGGGGTAGCGGCCCGCGCGGCGTAAGGGTACCGGGGCGGTCGGTGCGAGGATCTCCCTATGCGGAACGATCACTTGCGCCGGGCGGGCATCGGCTGTGCGCTGCTCGCGGCGGTACTGACGGCGCTGGTGGTGGCGCGCTGGACGCCCCTCCTCTCGTTCGACGAACGGGTGGTCCGGGATCTCCACCGCCATGCCGTCGGCCATCCCGGGGTCACCCTGACGATGCGGATCCTCAGCGACTGGGTGTGGGACCCCTGGGCCATGCGGGCCATGGCCGCCGCGGCTTGCGTCGTGCTGTGGCTGCGCGGCCGGCGGGGGCGGGCGCTGCGGCTGGCGGTGGCCGCGCTCGTGGCGACCGGGGTGCAGCAGGGCCTGAAGGCGCTGGTGGGGCGGGAGCGTCCACAGTGGCCGGATCCGGTGGACCGGGCGGATTTCGCGGCCTATCCCTCGGGCCACGCGATGACGGCGACGGTGGTGTGCGGGCTGCTGCTGTGGCTGCTCCCCCGCGGGACCCCGCGATGGGCGGTGGTCACGGCCTGGGCCGCGGCCGTGGTCTCGGTGCTCGGGGTGGGCTTCACCCGGCTCTACCTCGGGGTGCACTGGCCGTCGGACGTACTGGGGGGCTGGCTGCTGGGCGTGGCCTTGGTGGCAGTCGCCATCGCCGTACCAGGGCCCGGCCGGGAGTGTGCCTGCCCTGGGCGATCCCCCGTGTCACCCAGAGCAGGCGGCCCCGCGCGCTGAGTATATTGGCTCCGAGCCAGTCAACGCAGGAGTAAGCATGTCCCCGCGCAGCGCATCGGTCAATGAAGAATTGCGCAGACGTTCCCGGGAGCGGCTGCTCCAGGCCACGGTCGAGCTCGTCGCCGAGCGCGGCTACGAGGCCACGACCCTCGGCGACATCGCCGACCGGGCGGGCGCGGCACGCGGCCTGGTCTCGTACTACTTCCCGGGCAAACGGCAGTTGCTGCAATCCGCGGTGCACCGGCTGATGCACCTCACCCTGGACGCGGCCCTGGAGCGCGAGCCGCGCAGCGACGACGGTCGGGAGCGGCTGGCGCGCGCCATCGACGCGATCCTCGGGCTGGCCCGGGACCAGCCGCTGCTGATGCGCACCCACATGGCGGGCATCCTCACGGCCGAGGGATTCGTGCAGTGCCCGGAGCAGCAGCGGCTGGCGGAGCTGCTGCGGGACACCGTCACTAGGTACGGCTCACCGGACGTGGACGCGGACTACCCGCTGCTGCGGGCCCTGCTGATGGGCGCGGTGGTGGCGGTGCTGCTGCCCGGTGCGCCCATGCCGTCGGCCCGGCTGCGGGCCGAGCTGTTCCAGCGCTACGGACTGGACTGGGAGCTCGGCGTTCCGCCGGACGGCGGGCCGCCCGGCGGAACGATTCACTGAGTCAGTGGTACTCGGGCTGCGTCTGGACGTTGAGCCGGTCCATCCACACCCACTTCGCGCTCTCGGTGCGCCAGTCGTCGAGCCTCAGCACGTCGAAGCCCTTGGCGATGTCGTTCGAATAGATGTGGCCGTTGTAGTAGTACGCCGACCAGGAGCCGCCGAGTCCGAGCGCGTCGGTGGTCAGCGGGCCGCGTTCGAAGTACCCGATCTCCTTGGGCCGGGCGGAGTCGGTGAAGTCCCACACCGAGACGCCGCCCTGGTACCAGGCCTGCACCATGATGTCGCGGCCGCCGCCGACCGGGATCAGCGAGCCGTTGTGGGCCACGCAGTTCTCGGTGTCGGCCTGGTGGCGCGGGATCTTGAAGTAGCTGCGGAAGGCGAGCTTGCGCTGGTCCCCGCGGCCGGTGATGTCGTAGATCCCGTCGGCGCCGCGGTCGGGGCCGGTGGCCGCGTTGCAGGTGGCGCCGCCACCGCCGCCGAGCTCGTCGGTGAACACCACCTTGTTCGCCCGCTCGTTGAAGGTCGCCGAGTGCCAGAACGCGAAGTTCACGTTGTCCTGCACGCGGTCGATGACCCTCGGCTGCTCGGGCCGGCTGATGTCGAAGAGGATGCCGTCGCCCATGCAGGCGCCGGCGGCGAGGTTCTTCGAGGGCAGCACGGTGATGTCGTGGCAGCCGGTGGTCTTGGAGACGCCGGGGTTGGTGGGCCCGCCCGGGTTGCCGCCGTCCGGGAACAGCACCGGGAAGGCCACGACCGCGGCCTTGGTCGGTGCCTTCTTCGGGACCTTCACCACCGAGATGCCGTCGTGCGGCGGCTTGCAGTCGGGGAAGGCCTCGTTCGGGGAGTACGAGGCGACGTACACGTAGATGTCACGGCCGTCCGGGACCAGGGTGTGGGTGTGGGAACCGCAGTTGGTCTCGACGGACTTGATGTACTTGGGGTTCTTCTTGTCCTTGATGTCGAAGATCTTGATGCCCTCCCACGAGGACTTCTCCGTGGCGGGCTGCGAGACGCTGTTGCAGGAGTCGTCGCTGCGCGAGGAGTCGGTGGAGAGGAAGAGCAGGTCCCCGTGGACGGAGATGTCGTTCTGGCCGCCGGGACACAGCACCTGGCTGACGGTCTTCGGCGCCCTCGGGTTGGCGATGTCGTAGATCGTGAAGCCGTTGTAGTTGCCCGCGTAGGCGTACTTGCCCTGGAAGGCCAGGTCGGTGTTGATCGTCGCGCCCGCGGCGAGGGGGACGTTCGCCAGGTGCTTGATGTTCTTGCTGTGCACGATCTCGTCCTGGCCGGGGATCTCGCCGGGGGCGATCTCCCGGCCCTCGACGAGGCCCGCGTCCTGCCGGCTGCCGCCGCCCGGGGCAAGATCACCCGGGTCGGGGGTGGCGGCCGCCGGTCCGGCGGTCAGGAGCGTGGCGAGCAGCCCGGCCGCCGCGACGGCCGCCGCCACCCTCCCTTTGCGCACTCTCGTGCTGTGGAACGAGCTCACTGTGCCCTCCCATGGGAGTCCGGTCGGTTCCGTTCGATGGGGGAACGGAACCCGGACCCCGGCAGTATCTTCCTTTCCATGGACATGGCAAAAGACCCCCGGAGGCCCGAGGCCCCGGGAACAGGGCGGGGCCGGTTCACCGCGGCGGCCGTCGCCGCGGGCCTGCTGCTGGTGCTCACCGGCTGCCAGGACGAGGACCGGTCCGGCGGGGCCGCGGGCGCCGGGGACGGCCGAGCCGTGGTCGTCGCACCGGGCAAGCCGGGCGAGAAGGCCCGCACCCTCACCCCCGAGCAGGCCGAGGCGGAGCAGCCCGACGACAGTCCGAACGCCGCCGACCACGCCTACGTACAGGGCATGATCGAACATCACCGGCAGGCGCTGACGATGAGCGCGCTGGCCCCGCAGCGGGCCTCCGCCGACGGGGTCAAGCGCCTGGCGGAGCGGATCGCGGCCGCCCAGCAGCCCGAAATCGGGGCGATGGAGCGGTGGCAGACCCTCCATCCCGCCCCGCCCGCCGGCTCCGGCGGGCACGGCCACGACCACGCCGCGATGCCCGGCATGGCGACGGAGGAGCAGCTGCGGGAGCTGACCGGGGCCGCGGGCGCCGACTTCGACCGGCTGTTCCTGAAGCTGATGACCGCGCACCACGAGGGCGCCCTCAAGATGGCGGGGCAGGCGCTGGCAGGCGGCAACAACGTGGCGGTCGAGGAGATGGCCACCGAGGTGGTGGCCACGCAGACCGCCGAGGTCCACCGGATGCGCGCGATGGGCTGACGGCCCGGGCACCCGGTGTCATGCTGGGACCACCTGCGGGAGGAGCTCCGCCGTGCTTCGTATCGCCGTCGTCGGATCAGGCCCCAGCGGGGTCTACGCGGCCCAGACACTGGTGCAGCAGCGCGAGGTGCCGGGGGTGCGGGTCGACGTACTGGACCGGCTGCCGGCACCGTACGGGCTGGTGCGGTACGGGGTCGCGCCCGACCACGAGAAGATCAAGTCGCTGCAGGGCAGCCTGCGCACCGTGCTCGAGGACGAGCGGGTCCGCTTCCTCGGGAACGTCGAGGTCGGCGGGGAGCTGCTGTCCACGGGGCGGCTGCTGGAGCTGTACCACGCGGTGGTGTACTGCGTGGGCGCGGCGCGCGACCGGATGCTGGGGATCCCCGGCGAGGAGCTGGCCGGGGTGCATTCCGCGACGGCCTTCGTGTCCTGGTACAGCGGGCACCCGGACGCCGTCGCCGAGGCCTTCGGGCTGGCCTCGGTGGACTCGGCGGTCGTGGTCGGCGCGGGCAACGTGGCGGTGGACGTGACGCGGATCCTGGCCCGGGGCGAGGCGGAGCTGGCGCCGACGGACATGCCGCAGCCGGCGCTCGGCGCGCTCGCCGAGAGCGGGGTGCGGCGGGTGGCGATGGTGGCCCGGCGCGGTCCCTCGCAGGGCAAGTTCACCACCAAGGAGCTGCGCGAGCTGGGCACGCTGCCCGGGGTGGACGCCGTGGTGGACCCCGCCGAGGGGGCCCTCGACCCGGTCTACGGGGACCCGGCAGCGGCCGCGGCGCTGCCCGCGGTGGCCCGGCGCAACCTCGAGGTGCTGCGCGGCTGGGCGGAGCGGGGCCCGGGCGACGCGGGGCGCCGCATCGACCTGCGGTTCTACCTGCGCCCGGTGGAGATCCTGGGCGGGCCCGACGGCCGGGTGAGCGGCATGCGCTTCGAGCGGACGGCCCCGGACGGCCGCGGCGGGGTGACCGGGACGGGCGTGTTCGAGGAGATCGGGGCGCAGTTGGTGCTGCGCTCGGTGGGGTACAAGGGCGTCCCGCTGGCGGGCCTGCCCTTCGATCCGGCGACGGGTACGGTCCCGCACGCGGCGGGCCGGGTGATGCGCGCGGGCCGGGCCTCCGTCGGCGAGTACGTGGCGGGCTGGATCAAGCGCGGCCCGACCGGGGTGATCGGCACGAACCGGCCCTGTGCCAAGGAGACCGCGTCCTCGCTGCTCCAGGACGCGGGGGTACTGGCCCGGCGGGAGCTGTCCAGCGACCCGCTGGACGCGCTGCGCGCTGCGGGTCTGCGCCCGGTGGAGTGGCCGGGCTGGCTGGCAGTGGAGGCGGCCGAGGCCGACCTGGGCCGCTCGCTGGGCCGCCGCTCGGTGAAGATCCCCGACTGGCAGGGCCTGCTGGGCGCGGCCGGGCTGGCCTAGGTGTATTGATCACGAGCGTTGTTGACACTCGGCGGGTCTTGAATATGGCGAAGACCTCCGGTGTGGTGGGAGCTGTCTAGGAACTCACCGCACGGAGGTCTTCGTGTCCCACCGTAATGCCCGGCTGACTGTCTTTGGTAGGCGACTGCTGGTCGAACGTGTCCGCTCGGGCCGCCCCGTCGCACACGTCGCGGCCGAGATGGGCATCTCCAGAGCTACTGCCCACAAGTGGGTCCGCCGCTGGCGGGTCGAGGGCGACGCCGGGCTCGCCGACCGCTCCAGCAAGCCGGTCTCGACCCCGCACCGCACGCCGGCGAACACTGAAGCGGACGTGTGCCGGCTGCGAACCGACCGCAAGCTCGGCCCCGCCCGCATCGGGCCGATCCTGGGCCTGCCGACCTCGACCGTGCACCGGATCCTGACCCGGCACGGCTTGAACCGGCTGGCCTGGCTCGACCGGCCCACCGGAGAGCCGGTCCGCCGCTACGAACGAGCACGGCCCGGCGAACTCGTCCACGTCGACATCAAGAAACTCGGCAACATCCCCGACGGCGGCGGCTGGCGCGTCGTGGGCCGCACGGCAGGCGACCGCAACCGCCAGGCCACCACGGACCAACGCAAGAGCAGCACACCAGTGATCGGCTACTCCTACGTCCATTCCGCGGTCGACGACCACTCCCGCCTGGCCTACAGCGAAGTCCTGAACGACGAACGCAAGGAGACCGCCGTCGGCTTCTGGACGCGGGCGAACGCGTTCTTCGCCGGTCACGCAGTCACCGTCGAGCGGGTCCTGACCGACAATGGCTCCTGCTACAAGTCGAAGCTGTTCACCCAAGCCCTGGCAGAGGCAGGGATCACCCACAAACGAACCCGGCCCTACCGGCCCCAGACCAACGGCAAAGTCGAACGCTTCAACCGCACCCTGCTGGACGAGTGGGCATACCAGCGGACCTACACCAGTACCCAGGAGCGGACCGAAGCCCTGACAGACTTCCTCCACGCCTACAACCACCACCGCTGCCACACCGCACTCGGCGGACACCCGCCCATCAGCCGTGTGAACAACGCTGCGGGTCAATACACCTAGGCCGTCTCTTTCGAACGGCTCGGCCCCTCGGCCCCGGTCGGCTCAGGCCCGGGCCAGCCGGGTTTCCTCGGCCGCCGCGGCCGTGAGGACGCTGTCGAGGAGGCCGGGGAAGAGCTCCTCCAACTCCTCGCGGCGCAGGGCGTTCAGCTTGGTGGTGCCGCGGTAGGTCTGCCGTACGACGCCGCTCTCCCGCAGAACGCGGAAGTGGTGGGTGGTCGTGGACTTGGTGACCGGCAGGTCGAAGGCGGAGCAGGCCAGCGCCGCGCCCGAGCCGTCCAGGTCCCGCACGATGGAGAGCCGGACCGGGTCGGAGAGCGCGTGCAGCACGCCCTCCAGGCGGATTCCGGCCGCCTCGGGGTGGGCGAGGGCGCGGGCCGCGTCACGTTCCGTCATGTCCCTGCTCCGCTCGTTCGCCTTGGTCGGGCCCCCATCGTACGAGAGTCATCGTATGAGCCGGGCCGGGCAGGATCGGCGCCGCCGGAGCCGGCGCCTCACCAGGCCCGGTCGTACGGGGCCGGGGTACGGATCTCCGCGCCGAGCTCGGCGGCCGCGCGGCGGGCCCAGTACGGGTCGCGCAGCAGCTCCCGGCCCAGCAGGACCGCGTCGGCCTCGCCGTTGGCCAGGATCTTCTCGGCCTGCTCCGGTTCGGTGATCAGGCCGACGGCGGCCGTGGGCAGGCTCGTCTCGGCCTTGACCCGCGCCGCGAAGGGCACCTGGTAGCCGGGTCCGACCGGGATCTTCGCCCCGGGTGCGAGCCCGCCGGTGGAGACGTCGAGGAGGTCCACGCCGTGCTCCTGGAGCAGCCCGGCCAGCCGGACCGTCTCTTCGGCGGTCCAGCCGTCCTCCTCGAGCCAGTCGGTGGCGGAGATCCGGAAGAACAGCGGGAGCTCCTCGGGCCACACCGCCCGTACGGCGTCGACGACTTCGAGGGCGAAGCGGGTGCGGTTGGCGAAGGAGCCGCCGTACTCGTCGGTGCGCCTGTTGCTGTGCGGGGAGAGGAACTCGCCGATCAGGTAGCCGTGGGCGCCGTGGATCTCCACGACCTCGTAGCCCGCCGCGAGGGCGCGCTCGGCCGCGGCCGCGAACTGCCCGACGATCTCGCGGATCTCACCGGCCGTCAGCTCGTGCGGGACCGGGTGGGACTCGGCGAAGGGCACGGCGCTGGGCGCGACCGTCTGCCAGCCGTGCTCCTCGGGGCCGACGGGGCCGCCGCCGTTCCAGATGCGGCCGGTGGAGCCCTTGCGTCCGGCGTGGGCGATCTGGATGCCGGGGACGGTGCCCCGGGCCTTCAGGAAGCCGGTGATCCGGCGCAGCGCCTCGACCTGCGTGTCGTTCCAGATGCCGAGGTCGTACGGGGAGATGCGGCCCTCCGGGGAGACGGCGGTGGCCTCCTGGATGATCAGGCCGGTGCCGCCGGCGGCGCGCGCGGCGTAGTGGGCGAAGTGCCAGTCGTGTGCCACGCCCGCGGTCGGGCCGACGGGGTCGGCGCTGTACTGGCACATCGCGGCCATCCACACGCGGTTCGGGACGGTGACCGAGCGCAGCGTGTACGGCGCGAACAGGGCAGCGAAGGCAGCGGGGGCAGCACTCATCAGGGCTCTCCAGACGTCACCGGGCGCACCGGGGATCGGCGGCTAAGTACGAGACTCACCGTACTACGAATCCTCTCGTACTACGAGACCTCTCGTACAAGCGCGTCGAGCTCCGCGCGCAGTGCCTCCGCCAGCGCGGGCAGGTCCGGGACGACCGCCGCGTCGGCGACCAGGCCGTAGTGGGCGATTCCCTTGTAGGTGGAGACGGCCACGGCCAGGGACTGGCCGTGGGCCAGCGGGGCGAGCGGGTAGACCTCGCGGACCCGGCTCCCGCCGAGGGAGAAGGTCAGGCCGGGCAGCGGAACGCTGGTGACCAGGATGTCGAAGAGCAGCCGGGCGGCCTGGGCGACGAACGGGCCGCCGAGGCGGTGGCCGAGCGGGTGGACGTGGTCGGCGAGCAGGGCGACGGCGCCCGCGCCGCGGGCCGGCCCGGCGTCCTTGTTGCGGTCCATCGCCGCCCGTACGCGGTCCAGCCGCAGCAGCGGGTCGCGCTCGGCGAGCGGAAGCCGCAGCAGGTATCCGGAGAGCCGGTTGCCCCCGCCGCCCCCGGGCCGGCCCCGGCGGGAGACGGGGATCAGGGCCCGCGGTCCGGGCCCGACGGGCGCCGGGTCGCCCCGGCCCTCCAGCCAGCGCCGCAGACCGCCCGCGACCACGGAGATCAGCACGTCGTTGACGGTGCCCCCGGCGGCCTTGCGGACGAGGGCGACCTCGTCCAGGTCGAGCGCGAGGCCCGCGACCGTACGGGCTCCCGTGCCGGCGGTCCCCGCCGTGAGCACCCCGGGGACCCCGAGCGGCAGCCCGGCGCGGGCCACGGCGGCGCCGATCTCCAGGGCCTGGCCGACCTCCTGGACCCGGGCCGCGAGGACTCCGGGCAGCCGCCGCAGGGCGGACCCGGCGCGCTGCTCGGGCACGGGCCGCCGCCCGGAGCCGGGCCGCGCGGGCTGCCGCAGCTCCGGGCCCTCGTCGAACAGTGCCGCGGCCAGGGCGAGCGCGCCCAGGCCGTCGGCGAGGGCGTGGTGGAACTTGAACAGCACGGCGAAGGAGTCCGGGTCGGGCCCGGCCAGTACGTGCGCCTCCCAGGGCGGCAGTTCCCGGTCCAGCGGCCGCGCCATCAGCGGGCCGGCGGCGGCGTGCGCGAGGGGCTCGTCCGTGCGGTGGAGGAAGACGTGCCGCGCCGGGTCGAACCGGGGATCGGGCGACCAGGCGGCCGCGCCGACCGGCAGCAGGACGTCCCGGATCCGGCGGCGCAGGCCGGGCACTGCGGCGCAGCGGGCGGTGAGCAGTTCGGCGGCGTGCTCGGCCGCGTTCCCGGCGCTGCGCCCGGCGCCGCGCCCGGAGGCGTGCCCGGTGCCGTTCCCGGCGGGGCCGGATCCGCGGTCGGCCGCCGAGAAGACGGCGAGGGCCCCGAGGTGCATGGGGTGGGCGGCGGATTCGATCCGCCAGAAGGCGAGGTCGAGCGGGGAGAGGTGCTCGGTTGCCACGTACGTCCTCTCGCGTGCGGCAGTGGTGGCCTGAAGTCAATCCATTCCGAACACCTACATGCAAGTAGCAACCATTTCCCGATCGTAAATGAGTTGTAAATGATCGGCATCGACCAGTCCCTCGGAACACCGCGCCGCCCGCCGGGCCGCTGTCAGTGGGCGGGTGCAGACTGGCCGAAAAGCTCCGAAAACATGGACGACGAAGTCCGGAGGTACCGGCCATGGCCGACGTACTGCTGCTCGTGGGTACCCGCAAGGGGCTCTTCATCGGCCGCCGCCGCGGCGCGGCGCCGTGGGAGTTCGACGGCCCCCACTTCAACGCCCAGGCCGTGTACGCGGTCGCCGTCGACCGGCGCGGTCCGGCGCCCCGGCTGCTCGTCGGCGGGGACAGTTCGCACTGGGGACCGTCCGTGTTCAGCTCCGACGACCTCGGGGCGACGTGGCAGGAGCCCGCCGTGGCCGCGGTGCGGTTCCCGAAGGACACCGGCGCCTCGCTGGAGCGGGTCTGGCAGCTCCAGCCCGCCGGACCGGAGGCCCCGGACGTGGTCTACGCGGGCACCGAGCCGGCCGCGCTGTTCCGCTCGGTGGACCGCGGCGAGTCCTTCGAGCTGGTCCGCCCGCTGTGGGAGCACCCGAGCCGGAGCAGCTGGCAGCCGGGCGGCGGGGGCGAGGGCCTGCACACCGTGATCACCGATCCGCGCGACCGGGACGCGGTCACCGTGGCCGTCTCCACCGCCGGGGTGTTCCGGACCAAGGACGGCGGAGCCAGCTGGGAGCCCTCCAACGACGGCGTGTCCGCGGTGTTCCTGCCCGATCCGCACCCCGAGTTCGGCCAGTGCGTCCACAAGATCGCCCAGGACGCCGGGAACACGGACCGGCTGTACCTGCAGAACCACTGGGGCGTCTACCGCAGCGACGACGCGGGGACCCGGTGGACCGACATCGGCGCCGGGCTGCCCTCCGACTTCGGCTTCGCGGTGGCCGCCCACCCGCACCGCCCGGACACCGCCTACGTCTTCCCGCTCAACGCCGACTCCGACCGGGTGCCGGCCGGGCACCGGTGCCGGGTCTTCCGCACCCGCGACGCGGGCGCCAGCTGGGAGCCGCTCACCAAGGGCCTGCCCGACGGGGACCACTACGGCACGGTGCTGCGCGACGCGCTGTGCACGGACGACGCCGACCCGGCGGGGATCTACTTCGGCAACCGCAACGGCGAGCTGTACGCGAGCCACGACGACGGCGAGAGCTGGCAGCTGCTGGCCGAGCACCTGCCCGACGTGCTCTGTGTGCGGGCGGCGACGATCGGCCAGTAGAGTGATCCACCGTGGCAGCACGACCGTTGAACGAGATCGTCGAGCCGGGCTGGGCCCGCGCTCTGGAGCCGGTGGCGGGGCAGATCGCCGCGATGGGCGACTTCCTGCGCGCCGAGATCGCGGCGGGCCGGACCTACGTCCCGGCCGGGGCCAATGTCCTGCGCGCCTTCCAGCAGCCCTTCGACGAGGTGAAGGTGCTGATCGTGGGCCAGGACCCGTACCCCACCCCGGGGCACGCGGTGGGCCTGTCCTTCTCGGTCGCGCCCGAGGTGCGGCCCGTGCCGCCGAGCCTCGACAACATCTTCCTCGAACTGCACCGGGACCTCGGCACCGGCCGCCCCGCGAACGGCGACCTCACCCCGTGGACCCGGCAGGGCGTGCTGCTCCTGAACCGCTCGCTGACGACCGCGCCCCGCAGGTCCAACGCCCACCAGGGCAAGGGCTGGGAGGCCGTCACCGACCAGGCCATCCGGGCGCTCGCCGCGCGCGGCAAGCCGCTGGTGTCCATCCTCTGGGGCCGGGCCGCCCGCAACCTGCGGCCGCTCCTCGGCGAACTGCCGGTGGTGGAGTCCTCCCACCCCTCCCCCAAGTCTGCCGATTACGGGTTCTTCGGGTCCAGGCCGTTCAGCAGGACGAACCAGCTGCTGACGGACCAGGGATCACAGCCTGTGGACTGGCGCTTGCCGTCCGTCAGTTGACCCTGTCGGCCCTTCACCGGATAAATACGGACAGATGCCACCGGAGCAGGCCCTGCCCGAACACCCGGTTCCGATAAGCCAGTAGCATGCGGCGCCATGAGCTCCCCCACTGGGCCCGCAAATGGCCTGCCCGTACGAATGCCGCGACCCCGCCAGACCGGACGGCACCGCCGGCCCGAGCCCGCGGCGGCGCCCGAGGGCGCGCCCGCGCTGGTGCTCGCCGTGCCCGGTGTCCCTTCGGCCGCCTCGCGCGGGCTGGCGGAAGAGATCATCAGCATCGGCCGCTCCGAGCTGCCGGGCCTCGACGCCCGCATCGGCTTCCTCGAGGGTGACGACGCCTCCGAGTTCCCGTCCCTGTCCGGCGCGCTGACCGCCGTCGCGACCGAGCGTGCCGCGCGTGCGGAGTTCGCCCGCGCAGCCGGCCACGAGGTGCCCGCGCCGACCGGCCCGGACGCCGTGGTGGTCCCGCTGCTGGCCGGCCCCGACGGCGATCTGCTCCGCCGGATCCGCCAGGCGCTGATGGACTCCTCGGCCGCGGCCGAGCTGGCCGACGTGCTCGGCCCGCACCCGCTGCTCGCCGAGGGCCTGCACGTGCGCCTGTCCGAGGCCGGTCTGGCCCGCGCCGACCGCGCCCGCCTGTTCACCGTGACCACCGCCGCCGACGGCATCGTGCTGGCCACCACTGGTGGCGAGGAGGCCGTGCAGGCCGCCGGGATCACCGGGATGCTGCTCGCCGCCCGGCTCGCCGTGCCGGTGAAGGCCGCCGCGCTCGACGAGGAGGGCTCGGTGGCCGCCGTCGCCGAGCAGCTGCGCCGCGAGGGCTCCACGCAGCTCGCGCTCGCCCCGTACCTGATCGGCCCGGAGGCCGCCGACGGGCTGCTGGACACCGCCTGCAAGGAAGCCGACTGCGCCGCCTCCGAGGTGCTGGGCGCCTACGGCGCGCTCGGCAAGCTCGCCGTCGCGCAGTACTCCGCGGCCCTCGGGCTCACCCAGGGCGCCTCGGCGCACTGATTCCGCTCGCGCACGCCACGACGTACGGGCCCCCGCCGGTTTCGGCGGGGGCCGTACGCGTGCCGGGGTCAGCCGAAGACCACGCAGGTGGCGGCGGGCACGGCCACCGAGCCGGCCCGGCGCGGCTGCCCGGTCCCGGGGTCGACGTCGAACCAGGTGACGTCCCCCGAGTGCTCGTTGGCCGCGTACAGGCGGCGCCCGGCGGGGTCGGCCGCGAGGTCCCGCGGCCAGCTGCCGCCGCAGCCGACGACACCGGTGAGCTCCGGCTTCTCGGCACCCGCGGCCAGCGAGAGCGTGGCGATGGCGTCCGTCCCGCGGATCGCCGCCCAGACGAACCGGCCGTCGGGCGAGGCGACGACCGCCGAGGGGTAGGCCCGTACGGCCCCTGAGGGGCCCGCGGAGGCGATCGGAACCTCGGCGACCGGTTCCAGTTGCCCGGCGGTCGCGTTCCAGCGGCAGACGGTCAGCTGCGGCTCCAGCTCGTGCAGGACGTAGGCGACCGTGCCGTCCGGGTGGAAGGCGAGGTGCCGGGGTCCGGTTCCGGCCCGCAGGACGGTCTCGGTGTGCGGCAGCAGTCCGCCGGTGGCCGGGTCGAGCGCGCAGACCCGTACCGAGTCGGTCCCGAGGTCCACGCTGAGCACCCACCGGCCGCTCGGGTCGGGCAGCACCTGGTGGGCGTGCGGCCGTTCCTGCCGGTCGGGGTCGGGGCCCGAACCCTCGTGCGCGAGGACGGCCGCGGGGCCGCCGGGGCTGCCGTCGGCGGCGAGCGGGAGGCTGCTGACCCCGCCCGAGGTGTAGTTGGCGGTGAGCAGCCGGCCGCCGGCCAGGCTGAGGTGCGTGGGCCCGGAGCCGCCGACGGGGACGGGCCCGCCGAGCGGGACGAGGCCCTCGGCGGTGGGCGTGAAGGCGGCCACGGCTCCCTGCCCGGTCTCGCTCACCGTGTAGAGCACGCCCGTGTCGGGGGCCAGGGCCAGGTACGAGGGGTCCGCGACGGCGGCGCCGGTGGCCGCGAGCGGGGTCAGGGCCCCGGTGGCCGGATCCACGGCCGCGGTGGTGACACCGCGGCCGCCCCCCGAGGTGAACGAGCCGATGTAGGCCCGGTGTCCGCCGCTCTGGTCCGTCTTCTCCGCGCCGTCCACGGGCTGTTCCTCTCCGCCGTTCCGGATCCGTCCGGAGCCGACGGTAACAGAAGGTCTATACCAAATCCCGTCCCTGGGCCCGGTCCTGGGCGCCCCGGTGGTGGACGTAGGCGGTGCTGCTCGGCCGGTCCTCGTAGGTGCGGTGGAAGACCGGGGTCGCCGAGCCGGAGATCGGCGGCACGATCCAGGACCAGTCCGCGCCCACGTCCCGGCCCTTGCGCTCCTCCCGTTCCAGGTGGGACAGGAAGCGCCGGGACTCGGTGTGGTGGTCGGCGATGGTCACCCCGGCGCGGTCGAAGGAGTGCAGGACCGCCCGGTTGAGCTCGACGAGGGCGCGGTCCTTCCACAGCGAGCGGTCGCTGGAGGTGTCCAGGCCGAGCCGGCGGGCCACGGCGGGCAGCAGGTTGTACCGGTCGGTGTCGGCGAGGTTGCGGGCGCCGATCTCGGTGCCCATGTACCAGCCGTTGAACGGCGCGGCCGGGTAGTGGATGCCGCCGATCTCCAGGCACATGTTGGAGATGGCGGGAACGGCGTGCCAGCGCAGTCCCCACGCCGCCCAGCCCTCGTCGTCGGGGTGCCCGATCGGGACTTCCAGGACGGCGTCGCGGGGGGTGTCGAACCAGCGGGGTTTGTCGTCGACGCCCTGCACCACGAGCGGCAGGAGGTCGAAGGGGGTTCCGGCGCCGCCGGGCCAGCCGAGCCGGAGCAGGGACTCGGTCAGCGGGGCGTTGCGGGCGTCGCCGACGGTGACGGAGTGGTGGTCCCCGTAGCCGGCGTACCGGACGAGCTGTTCGCTCCAGATCAGCGGGCCGGGACGGTCCGGGGCGTCCGGGGCGAAGACCGTGATCGTGGGCCGCACCCGGCCGCCGTTGGTCGCCTCGCGCAGGTGCTCGAAGCACTCGGCGGCCACGCCCTCGGCGTCGGTCGTCTCCCGCCGGTCGCGGACCCGCAGGGAGTTCCAGTAGAGCCTGCCTATGCAGCGGTTGCTGTTGCGCCAGGCCACCCGGGCCCCGTGGGCCAGCTCCTCGGGCGTGTGCCGGTAGGTGCCGGTCTCCGCCAGTTCGGACCGTACGGCGGCGAGCCGGTTGCGCGGATCACCGGCATCGTGATTCTCCCTGTGGAAGAGTCGGATGAACTCCTCGGCCGCTTCCCACACCTGAGCGGTGGTGGAGCGCTGTTGAAGTATTTCCATTCCGGGCCGTTACCCCCTGTCCGAACAGATCCACCCTGTACATGCCGGATGAATGTGCGGTGCACAATCACCCGTTGTACATGCCGCAGGTCAGCGCCGTGGGCAAGGGCCGTCCGGAACACTCCTCCGAGTGATCTTCACGGATCGGACTGCGGGCCGGACTCGAAGAGGCGTACGATCCGGCGCAGCACCGTCAGCGGCAGGGCCGGCTCATGAAGAGCGCCTTCTCCCCCGAGGCGGGGGTGCCGCCGTACAGGGTGGTGTCGAGGCCGCACAGGGTGAACCCCATCCGCCGATAGGCGTGCACGGCCGGGGCGTTGACGGAGCTCACCTCCAACCACAGGTGTTCGGCGCCCCGTTCCCGGGCGAATTGCGCCGCGCACTCCATGAGCGCGCGGCCGATGCCGCGGCCCCGGTGGCCGGGCGCGACCTCGATGTCCTCGACGGTCAGCCGCCGGTTCCAGGCCGCGTAGCCCACGGCGGCGAAGCCGCACACCAGGCCGCCGTCGAGCGCCACGTACGTCCGCGCGTCCGCCCCGGCGCCCGCCCCGCCGCCGGACCCCTGCTCGTCGTGCTCCTCGGGCGGGAACTCCTTGTACAGGGGCGGGTCCGCGGGGACCTCGCGGAGCAGGAACCCGAATCCGGCGCCGTCCGCGGGGACCACCTCGAAGACGGTGTCGGTGGTGAATGAGCCGTCGAGGGCCTCGATGGCCCCCGCGTCCTCGGGGCGGGCGAGGCGGTAGTCGATGCCGTCGGCGGAGCCGTGTGCGGTGGTCATGAGATCCACGGTACGCAAAAAATCCCCCGGCGGAATTCGCTGCCGAGGGAGGGGAGAGCGTATATTGAATGGTTCATGACTTCGCCTGGAAACGAAGACATGAGGAAGCTTTCGAGGACACTGTATCGCGGCAGGAGTGCAATTGTCAACCGAGGAATTCCGGAAAGAGCAGCAATTCGTCACCGACCTCTATGTCCGCCTCGACCACCTGCGTGACCAGGCCGAACGCGCTGTCGAGGGGGCATTGCGGGAGGTCGGGAACGGTGCTCAGGCGCGTCTGGAGCGCGATGTCCTGGTCGCCGAGCAGTCCGGCCTGCTTTCCGCGCTGAATGCCGGAGAGAACGGCCTGTGTTTCGGTCGTCTGGAGTTCTCCGACGGCCGTGACCACCACATCGGCCGCATCGGAATCCGCGCGGACGACGCGGAGCGCACGCCGCTGGTCCTGGACTGGCGGGCGGAGGTGGCCCGGCCCTTCTACCTCGCCACCGGCCACACCCCGATGGGCCTGCGCCGCCGCCGGCACATCAGCAGCCGCGGGCGGGTGGTCACCGCCCTGCACGACGAGATCCTCGACCTGACCGACGCGGAGCGCACCGGGTACGAGGGCGCCGACGCGGACGCCGTCCTGCTCGCCGCGCTGGACGCCGCCCGGACGGGCCGGATGCACGACATCGTGCGCACCATCCAGGCCGAGCAGGACCGGGTGATCCGCTCCCCGCACCGCGGAGTGCTGGTCGTCGAGGGCGGGCCGGGCACCGGCAAGACGGCGGTGGCCCTGCACCGGGCCGCGTACCTGCTGTACGCGCACCGCGAGCTGCTCGCCAAGCGCGGGGTGCTGATCGTCGGGCCGGGCCCGGCGTTCCTGGGCTACATCGGCGGGGTGCTGCCGGCGCTCGGCGAGACGGGCGTCCTGCTCGCCACGCCGGGCGAGCTGTATCCCGGGGTCCACGCGACGGGCACCGACCGGCCCGGAGCGGCCGCGGTGAAGGGCCGGGGCTCGATGGCGGCGGTCCTTGCGCGGGTCGTCGAAGACCGGCAGGGGCTGCCGGAGTCGGTGCCGGCGGGCACCGGCGAGGAGTACGACACCGTCCCCGAGCCCGCGCTGGAGATCGACCACGACGACTACGGGACGCTGCTGCTGGACCGGACGATGGCCCACGAGGCGCGGGACCGGGCCCGGGCCACGGGGCTGCCGCACAACCAGGCCCGGCCCTCCTTCGCCTTCCGGATCATCGACGCGCTCACCGCGCAGCTCGCCGACCGGCTGGGGGCGGACCCGTACGGCGGCCCGAACCTGCTGGGTCCGGACGACGTGGCCCAGCTGGGCAAGGAGATCGCGATGAGCCCGGCCGTGCACGCGGCGATCGACTCCCTGTGGCCCTCCCTCACGCCCGAGCGGCTCGTCGCCGACTTCCTGGCCGAGCCCACGCACCTGCCGGCCCACGAGGCGGAGCTGATCCGGCGCGAGCCGTCGGCGCGGCCGGACTGGACCCCGGCCGACGTGCCGCTGCTGGACGAGGCGGCGGAGCTGCTCGGAGAGGACGACAGCGCGCGGCGGGCCGCCGAGGAGCGCGAGCGCCAGCGGCGCATCGCGTACGCGCAGGGGGTGCTGGACCTGTCGGAGGGTTCGCGGTCGTACGAGTTCGAGGACGAGGAGAACGAGTACCTCGCGGCGCACGACATCATCGACGCCGAGCGGATGGCCGAGCGCCAGGAGGAGGCCGACCACCGCAGCGCGGCCGAGCGGGCCGCCGCGGACCGCACCTGGGCCTTCGGGCACGTCATCGTGGACGAGGCGCAGGAGCTGTCGGAGATGGCGTGGCGGCTGCTGATGCGGCGCTGCCCGACCCGCTCGATGACGCTGGTGGGCGATCCGGCCCAGACCGCCGAGGAGGCGGGCTGCGGCTCGTGGGAGCGCATCCTGCGTCCGTACGTGGGCGAGCGCTGGGAGCTGGTCCGGCTGGGGGTGAACTACCGTACGCCCGCCGAGATCATGGAGGTGGCGGCGGCCGTACTGCGGGACCGCGATCCGGGCTTCGCCCCGCCGAGCTCGGTACGGGCCACCGGGGTCCGCCCGTGGGCCCGGGCGGCGGAGGACCTGGCGGGGGCGGTCGCGGAGGCGGTGCGGCGGGAGCTGCCCGCGGAGGGGCGGCTCGCGGTGATCGCGCCGCGGGAGCTGCACGCCTCGCTGGCCGGCGGGCTGCCGGGGGTACGGGCCGGGGCCGAGCCGGACCTGACCCGGGAGGTCGTCCTGCTGGATCCGCGCCAGGCCAAGGGGCTGGAGTTCGACACGGTGATCGTGGTGGAGCCGGCCGGCCTCCAGCCCAGCGACCTGTACGTGGCGCTGACCCGGGCCACGCAGGCCCTGGGGGTGGTGCACACCGCCGGCCGGCTGCCGGCGGGGCTGGAGGCGGCCGGGGAGGGGCTGCTCAGGCGCTGATGACCAGGGGGGCCCGCGGGTCGGTGCGCAGCGGGGCGGCGAGCGCGACGAGCGCGTGCTCGAGGCCGTGCAGGTGGGCGAGGACCGGTTCCGCGGGCGCGGCGGGCCGGGGCCGGGGCGGAGCGATGAGCTCGGGGGTGCTGTCGGGCGCGGTGAGCGCCTCGACGGCGGCCTCCACGCGCCAGCAGGCGGCGGCCAGCCGGGCGTCGTGCGAGGCCTGCGGGTCGGCGGCGACGGCGACCAGCCCGCGCACCTCCCGGGCGCATTCGTCGAGCAGCGCCAGGACCTGCCGGGCCCTGGCCTTGCGGGCGCGCAGCGGGCTCAGCGGGTGGACGAGGGGCGCGAGGGCCATCCGTACCCGGCCGAGCAGCAGTTCCAGTTCGGCGGCGTGCGGGGCGGGGTCGGCCGCGGGGTTGCCCGCGAGCCGGTCCAGGGCGGCCGCGGTGGAGGCGCGGACGCAGTGCAGGGCGCGCTGGATCCAGGCGTCGTTGGCGGCGTGGGTGGTCACCGGGAGGATGATCACGACGGCGAGGGCCGCGCCGAGCGCGCCGATCGCGGTCTCCTGGAAGCGCAGGAGCAGCAGGCCGGGGTGCAGGACCCCGAGGAGGCCGTAGAGCAGCCCGGCCATGACGGTGACGAAGAACATCATCCAGGAGTAGGAGGGGGCCGCGGTGTAGAAGATCCCGAAGACGCACACGGCGACGAGCGCGGCGGTCGGGGCGGGCGCGCCGTGCAGCGGTACGGCGATCAGCAGCCCGGCGGCGATGCCGAGGACGGTGCCGAGGACGCGGCGGAAGCCCCGTACGAGGGTCTCGCCGCGCGAGGCGGTGTTCACGAAGATCCACCAGGCGGTGCCCACGGCCCAGTACCAGCGGTCCTCGGAGAGGGCCTGGCCGATGGCGAGGGCGAAGGCGCAGGCCGCGGTGGCCTGGAAGGCCTGGCGGGTGGTGGGGCGGGCGAGGCCGGTGCCCGGCAGGCCGGGCTGGGCGGGAGCGGGCGGGGTGCGCCGCTCGATGGGCCACAGCACGAAGCGCACGGCCGTGGAGGCGAGCAGGGCCAGGCCGACGGCCGCGTACAGCTCGGGCAGCTGTCCGGGGACGGCGTGCAGGAACTGGGTGACGAAGAACATCATGAAGCCGAAGATCCCGAGGGCGTGGCCCCGCGGGCCCCGGCGGCGGGCGTAGACCCCGGCGAACACGACGGCGAGGAAGGCGGCGTCGCGGGCGAGCGGCACCCCGTGCAGGGTGGTGGCCAGCGCGAGGACGGGGAATCCGGCCACGGGCAGCAGGGCGGTGGTGACGCGCTGGGCGCGGACGCTCGCGTCGACCACGGTGAAGAGGGCGAGCAGGGCGGCCAGTCCCCCGGTGATGGAGGCGGTCAGGGAGAGGCCGCAGAGTTCCGCGAGGGCGACGGCGGCGCCGACGCCGATCACCGCACGGGCCGAGTTGCGCAGTCTCAGGCGCCCCGGGTCAGGAGCCACGAACATCCTCTTCACGGCGGTGTGCCGCCCCCCTTGCAGTGGTGCGCGCCGGCCCGCTGCCGCCCGGGGGTGGTGGGCGGCGAAACGGGCACGGCGAAGGCGCCGCGCTCCGGTTCCGGCCTCGTTGCCGTCCGGCGCTGCGCGGCGCCGTAAGTACATGGATACGCCACAGATAAGCACCTGGGGGCCCACTGGCTCAACACGACCTCGGTAGACTGTGCCATTGGCCCAGTCACGGGTCGTGATCTTCGGCCATGGGAGGGCCAACGGACCGGCTCGGCCGGGTGCGGTCAGGTCCGCGCCCGCGCCGAATATTCGTGGCCGAAACGTGGAACGGTGGTGGCATGCCTCCCTCGACGGGCGGCATGGCCGGGAACGGGTGACGCTGGCATGGTGTCGGAGCGCGACGGCTTGGAGGCGCGGCTGCGCGCCGTGGAGGCGGCTCTGGAGCGGATCGGGACGTCCGGTGATGAGCGGGGGACCTGCCGGGAGCTCGCAGGATTCCTGTTCCGGACGCTGTGTGACGCCGCCGCCGTGGACATGACGGGCCGGGGCGGCGTCCAGGGCCGGGTGGCGCAGGCCGGTGCGACGGATCTGCTGCGGGACCCCTCCCCCGAGGACCCGCCCGCGGTCCGGCCCTTGGAGCACGGGCGCACCGCGGAGATCTGGACCGGGCGGGCCGAGGGGCGGCCCCTGTACCTGGTGTCGGTCCCGCTGGCCGGGCCGGGCGGGGGCGAGGCGTACGGCAGGCTCCTGGCCGTACGGGCCGGGCAGGACTTCGACGAGCACGAGACGGCCACGCTGCACTTCGCGGCGCGGCTCGCGGGCGTCCACATCGGGTACGCGCGGCGGCAGGCGGCCACCGAGAAGACGGCGCTCGACCTCCAGCGGGCCCTCGTCTCCGAACCGGGCCGGCCGCACCCGAACCTGGACATCGCCAGCCGCTACCTTCCGGTGGGCTTGCGCTCCCTGGTCGGCGGCGACTGGTTCGAGACCGTCCGGCTGCACTTCGGCCGCACCCTGCTGGTGGTCGGGGACGTCATGGGGCACGGTCTGGACGCCGCCGTCGACATGAACGCCTACCGGTCCATCCTGCGCGAGGTCGCCTCCACCGAGCTCGCCCCGCACCGGGTGCTGCGCCGGCTGGACACGCTGTCCGCGGCGGACGACCGGCGGCGGCCCGCGACCTGCCTGCTGGTACGGATCGACCCCGCGCGCGGCATCGCCCTCTACGCGAGCGCGGGGCACCTGCCGCCGGCGGTGTTCGGGGGCGACGGCACGGGCGAGCTGCTCGACGTACCGGTGGGCCCGCCGCTGGGCACGGGCATCGGCGGCTACGAGGCACTGGCCCGGCCGATTTCCGCCGACCAGACCCTGCTGCTGTACACGGACGGTCTGGTGGAACGGCGGGGCGAGGACATCGACACCTCGCTGGCCAGGCTCGCGGGCCTGCGCCTGGCGCCGGGGGCGCCGGTCGAGGACATCGTGACGGCGGTCTGCGACGGGCTCGACGCGCAGCACGCGGAGGACGACGTCGCCGTGCTGGCCGCACGCCTGCGGCCCCGGCCGGCGCCGCCCGCCGACAGGTGAGTTCCGACGGGTTCCGGCCATCTTCCGGCCACCCGATGGAAATCAGCCGAATCGCAGGGGCCCCGACCCGCGCCCCGGCGGCCTCGCGCAAGGGCGGCGGGCACGGTTCCCACGGGGCCTGGCGGCGCGGACGGCGGGGCGGGCACACCGGAGCGGCCGGCTGGGCATGGATCGCTTTCAGGACAAGACGCGCGATGCCAACTGAACGGCGGGGTCCGCATCCTGACCTGTTGTCAAGCGCCAAGCGCTGAACGGATAAGATCCCGGGCTGTTGTCCAATGATCTTTCGCATTCGATCGTTTGAGGGTTCTGATGGTTCGAGAGGGATCGTCGCCCGGCAGTCCAGGGCCCACCTCACCCGTCGTATGGGCGCTGCCCGCCCTGCTCACCGCCGCACTGGCGGTGGCCACCGTGGCACTGGTCTCGGCACCGGCCCGCACGCCCGTGGCGTGGGTCGGTGCCGCGGCCTTCGTCGCCGTCGCGCTCGCGTGCGGCGAGGCCGCCCGGCGCGGCAAGGCGGTGGCGGCGCTGCGCACCACGGTCGCCGTGCAGGAGGCCGCCCTGTCGCGGCAGCAGACCGAGACCGTACGGCTGGCCGAGGCGTTGTTGCCCGATGTGGTGACGCGCCTGCGCAAGGGCGAGTTCCCGGAGGACGTGCTCGCCTCGCTGGAGGATGCCAGCACCTACCAGCCCGGCCTGACCCCCGCGTTCCGGGCCGCCCACCACGCGGTGCTGCGCTCGGTGCTCGACGCCGTGGTCGCCGAGGAGGACCTGCGCGACTCGGCGCAGCGCGCCTTCGTGAACATCGCCCGCCGCGTCCAGGCGATCGTGCACCAACAGGCCCAGGAACTGCGGGACATGGAGGACCGGCACGGCCAGGACCCGGCCGTGTTCGGCGATCTGCTCCGGCTCGACCACGGCACCGCGCTGATCGGCCGGCTCGCCGACTCCATCGCCGTGCTCGGCGGCGCGCGGCCCGGCCGCCAGTGGAACAAGGCCGTGCCGCTGTACAGCGTGCTGCGCGGCGCCATGTCCCGGATCATCGACTACCAGCGCGTGGAGCTGCACTCCGTCTCGCAGGTCGCCGTCGTGGGCCCGGCCGTCGAGCCGCTCATCCACGCGCTGGCGGAGCTGCTGGACAACGCCACCCGCTACTCGCCGCCGCAGACGAAGGTCCACCTGACCGCCGTCGACGTGAACTCGGGCATCGCGATCGAGATCGAGGACGGCGGCCTGAGCATGAGCGAGGAGGCCCGCAAGCGGGCCGAGCGCATGCTGCGCCAGGCTCAGGAGGGCATCGACCTCACCGACCTGGGCGAGACCCCGCGACTGGGCCTCGCCGTGGTCGGCCGGCTCGCCCAGGCGTACGACTTCCGGGTGTCGCTGCGCTCCTCCGCGTACGGCGGCGTACGGGCCGTGCTCGTCGTCCCGCAGGGGCTGATCACCACCGTCTCGACCGCGACGGGCGTCGCGCACGGCATCGGTACCGCCTCGGGGCCCCGCGCGGCCCTCGAACCGGCGGAGGCGCCGCCCGCGCAGCCGCCCCGGCCGGCCACGGGCCCGCAGGTCCCGGCGGACGTGGACGAGGTGCCCTTCGTGACCGAACGGACCCTGAACGGGCTGCCGCAGCGCCGCCGCAAGGCGCGCGCCACGGCCCCCGAAGAGCCCGAAGACGTGCAGCAGACCACTGCCGAGGTCCCGGAGCGGGCCGAAGCACAGCCCGGGATGTGGCTGGCCGCCTTCCAGAGCGGTCTGTCCGGGGACAGCCGGACCGCAGGGAGCCACACCGCGGACAGCCAGACCACAGACGCCTCGCCGGCCTCGGCGAGCAAGGGGGAACAGCCATGAGTCAGCAGCAGACCAATATGGACTGGATGCTCAAGGACCTGGCCGAGAGCGTTCCGCAGACCCGGCACGTCATCGTGCTCTCCGCCGACGGCCTGCGCATGGCCCAGTACGGCGCGGAGACCGACACGGCCGACCGGCTCGCCGCCGCCTGCGCCGGACTGCAGAGCCTGGCCGGCGCGGTCGCCTCCGAACTCCCCAACAGCAAGGGCCGGATGCGGCTGGTCGTCATCGAGATGGACGGCGGCTTCTTCTACCTGATGGCGGCGGGCGCCGGGGCCTATCTGGCGGTACTGGCCGACGAGGGCGTCGACGCCGGCCTGATGGGCCAGCGCATGCGCGACCTCGTGGCGCGGATCGGAGAGCACCTCAGCAGCCCGCCGCGCAGCGACAGGCAGACCGCGTGAAGGACCCGGGCACCAACTGGGAAGACGGCAGCCCCGAGCGGCTCTACGTCATCACCGGCGGTCGCAGCGGACCGTTAGTTCCCAGCGGCCTCGACCTGGTCACGCTGATCGTCGCCAAGTCGGGGCCACGGCCCGGCATGCAGCCGGAGCACGCGGCGATCATGCGGCTGTGCCAGGCGCCCCTCTCGGTGGCCGAGGTCTCCGCGTACCTCGGCCTCCCGGTGAGTGTGGTCACCGTCCTGATCGACGATCTGCTCACCTCGGGCCAGGTGCTCTCCCGCGCACCCGTGGCCCGCGCCCAACTCCCCGACCTGGCATTGATTGAGGCAGTGATCGATGGACTTCGAAAGCTCTGAGGCGTCGCCCGCCGGGCCGCGGCGCGAGGACGTACTGCCGGCCACGGCCGCCGACGCGGTCAAGGTGGTGATCGTGGGCGGTTTCGGGGTCGGCAAGACGACCCTGGTCGGCGCGGTGAGCGAGATCCGCCCCCTGACCACCGAGGAGACGATGACCCAGGCCGGGGTCGGCGTCGACGACACCGCGGGGGTGGAGCGCAAGACGTCCACCACCGTGGCCATGGACTTCGGCCGGATCAGCATCAACGAGGAACTGGTGCTGTACCTCTTCGGCACCCCCGGCCAGCAGCGCTTCTGGTTCCTCTGGCGCGGGCTCTTCGAGGGTGCGCTGGGCGCGGTGGTCCTGGTCGACACCCGCCGGCTGGAGGTCAGCTTCGACGTGATCGGCCGGCTGGAGGAGCGCGGGGTGCCCTTCGTGGTCGCCGTCAACTCCTTCCCCGACGCGCCCCAGTACCCCGTCGAGGAGCTGCGCAGCGCCCTCGACCTCCCCGCGGCCGTCCCGCTGGTGCTCTGCGACGCCCGGCGGCGCGACTCCAGCCGTGACGTCCTGATGACGCTGATGCGCTATCTGCACTCCCTCGCCGTGACCCCGGAGGCATCGTGAGCACTACCCCCTCCCCCGCCGCTTCGACTCCGCCGCCGGGCTGCCCCGCGCACCGGCTCTACGGCCCCGAGGCCGAGGCGGACCCGATGGGCCTGTACGAGAAGCTGCGCGCCGAGCACGGCGCGGTGGCGCCCGTCCTGGTCCAGGGCGACCTGCCGGCCTGGCTGGTGCTCGGCCACCGCGAGAACCTGGACGCGACCCGCACCCCGTCGCGGTTCTCCCGGGACCCGCGCCACTGGCGCGACCAGCAGGAGGGCCGGGTTCCGGCCGACCACCCGCTCACGCCGATGACGGCGTGGCAGCCCGTGTGCCACCTGGTCGACGGTGCGGAGCACGAGCGGCTGCGCGGTGCGGTCACCGAGTCGCTGGAGCGCTTCGACCGGCGCGGGGTGCGGCGGTACGTCAAGCGCTTCGCCGACCAGCTGATCGACCAGTTCGTCGAGTCCGGGCAGGGCGACCTCGTCGCGGACTTCGCCGAGCCGCTGCCGATGCTGGTGATGACCCAGCTCGTCGGGGCGCCGGACTCGTACGGCCCGCGTCTCGTCGAGGCCGCCCGCGACATGCTCCAGGGCACCGAGACGGCCGTCGCCAGCAACGCGTACGTGACGGCCACGCTGCGCGAACTCGTCATGCGCAAGCGGGCGGTGCCCGGCCGGGACTTCACCACGTGGATGGCGGAGCACGCGACGTCGCTGACCGACGAGGAGATCGTCGAGCACCTGCGCCTGGTGATGATCGCGGCGTTCGAGTCGACCGCCAACCTGATCGCGAACACCCTGCGGGTGGTGCTCACCGACCGCCGGTTCCGCGCGAACCTCTCCGGCGGCCACATGACCCTGCCCGACGCCCTGGAGCAGGTCCTGTGGGACGAGCCTCCGTTCACCACGATCCTGGGACGCTGGGCCATCGGCGACACCGAGCTCGGCGGGGCCCAGATCAAGGCCGGGGACCTGCTGCTGCTAGGGCTCGCGCCCGGGAACGTCGATCCGGAGATCCGCCCCGACCTGTCGGTGCCCGTCCACGGCAATCGCTCCCACCTGTCCTTCAGCAGCGGCCCCCACGAGTGCCCGGGCCAGGACATCGGCCGGGCCATCGCGGACACCGGGATCGACTCGCTGCTCACGCGGCTGCCCGACCTGGAACTGGCCGTCCCCGAGGACGAGCTGCGGTGGACGGCCTCCCTGATGTCCCGTCACCTGGTCACCCTGCCGGTGCGGTTCACGCCGCGGGGAACCTCGGTCACCGGGACCACCCGGGCACCGGCGGCGGCCCCGGCGCAGGCCGCCCCCCTTACCGGGGAGCGGCCGACCCTGCGGGTCTCGTGGTGGGCCCGGCTGCTGGGCCGCCGCCGTCGCTGATCCGCGCGTCAGGCGTCGAGCTGCTGCCACCACCAGGCGAGGGCCGGGACCGGCGGCGGCTCGACGCGCGCGTCGCTGGGCGTGTCGGTCCAGGTGATGTCGAACCGGGCGCCGTCCACCGGGAGTTCGTTGCGGTTGCGGGGGCTGGCGTAGCGCGGCGCCCGGCAGTGGTACTCCAGATCGCCCGCGATCCAGTGCTCCAGCGAGCCGAGGTAGCGCCGCAGCTGCTCGCCCGCGCCGCGGCCGAGCTGTTCGCTCAGCCGGACGAACAGGGCCACCGTCCGGTCCCGCAGCGCGTACGCGGCGGGCAGGGCCTCGGCCGGGGTGCACCCGTCCTGCGCGGCCAGCACGTTGACCAGGTTCTGTTCCCACGGGACGTGGTGGTCGTCCTTGTTGTAGGAGAACAGGTCGTTGTCGCAGCTGACGATGAACCCGGCCGCGTCGGTGAGGGCCTGGACCGGCGCGGAGTACAGCTCTTCGCCCGGCACGGCGATCCCGTTCGCCACATCGCACCACGTGAGGGTGAAGCGGGTGCCGTTGCTGGAGATCCGCGCCGCCACGAAGTCGTTCAGGCCCGGCATGATGCCCCGCTCGGCGTTGGCCGTCTGCCAGCTGGCGCCGGCCACCCAGTCGCGGACGCCCTCGGTGAAGCGGCGCAGCTGGACGGGGGTGAGCATCTCCCGGGTGCGGGCCGCGAGGTCCTCCAGCGCGGCGGTGTGCGGTCCCGGCGGCAGCAGGCCGGAGCCGGGGGCCTCGACGGTGCGGACCAGCCGGGCGCCGTGGTCCGCGACGGACGCCGTGCTCGACGCTCCGGTGTTGGAGTCCTGCCAGTCGTCGGTGGCGAAGGCCCAGTAGTTCCACTCGCTGAAGAGCAGCATCGGCTCGACCGCGCCGTACGGGATGATCCGGCTGGTGAAGTCGGCGGCGCGGGTGGCCAGCCCCCAGGCGCGCTCGGTGGCGTCCGGGTAGAACCCGTACGTGTCGATCCAGGCGATGGCCCGCTTCTCGATCTCCCCCGCGGCGGGGTGGATGAGGCCCTTCTCGAACGGGCAGTAGAACGGCGGCAGCTGCCAGCCGATGCGCGAGGGGTGCGAGCCCTCGGCGTACACGGGGGGCACGGTCAGTTCCCCCCGCCCAGCCGGAAGAGCAGCAGTCGGGTCTCCAGCGCGTGGTCGCGCCAGATGCGGAACAGCTTGCCGTGCGTGATGGTCGACTCCCGAAGTCGTTCGCGGGTCCAGGCGGAGGGGGTTCCGGTGTGCTCGATCCGGTCCAGTTCGGCAGTGTTCCAGGCCATGGACTGGACCCAGAACTCGGCCACCCGGTCGGTGACGTCCTCGTCCTGCTCGAGCTCGAACCCGGCGGCCTCGGCGGCGGCGATGTACTCGGTGAGGGTGCCCAGGCGCGTCTTGTAATAGCTGTCGATGAAGTCGGTCCACTCGGGACGGCAGATGAAGTGCTCCTGGATGCCGAACCAGCCGCCCGGCTTCAGGGACTCGGCCACCACCTCGAAGAGCCGCTCGCGGTCCGTGTAGCCGGAGCTCTCGCAGGCGTAGGCGGCGTCGAATCTTCGCGGCGCGCTGAACCCGTGGACGTCCGCGAGCAGCGGTGTCACGCGGTCGCCCACTCCGGCCTGCCGGGCGAACTGCTCGACGAGGGGCACGTGTTCCGCCGCGACCGTCAGGCCGGTGACGGCGGCGCCGTGCTCTTGCGCCCAGTAGAGCGAGCCGCCGCCGACGCCGCAGCCTATGTCGAGGAGGCTCGCGGGCGGGGTGGCGTACGCGCCCCAGGTGCGGGCGGCGTGGTCGACGATCGCCTCCTGGGACTCGATGATGCGGCATTTGAGCACGCGCTGGGAGACCGTGGTGTTCGGCGCCTCGCGGGGGGCGAAGAGGCCCATGTGGAAGTGGACCCGCGGTCCCGGACCGTACTTGTGGAGGATGTCAGCCGTTTTCCGGCTGTAGTAGAGCGGCACTTGGCTCTCGTCGAACGCCCGGCCACCAGCGTGGGGCTGGATGACGAGGTTGCTGTCCATCGGTTCTCCGGTCTTGCGGTCACGTGGGGGTGTTGATCGGCCGCCCCACTCTGCCCATCTGTGATCGACAAAACGCTTTGATCACTCAGGCATTGAGCATAGTCACACATGAAATGGCGCGATTTCAGGCCAAGTTGGTCGCTAGTGACAGCTCTTCAGATCAATTCGCCGCCGTGCTCCGTCGGTACGCAGAGCACCGGGACCGGAGACAGGTGCAGGAGCTTGTGCGGGGTGGAGCCCAGCAGGGCGCCGCGGATCGGGCTGTCGCCCCACGTGCCGACGATGATGACCCGCGCGTCGTGCCGCCTGGCGGCGTCCAGCAGCGCCTGCGCCGGCCTGTCGTCGACCACCTCGACCGTCGAAGGCACACCCGCCTCGTCGGCGGCCTCCACGGCGTGCGCCAGGGCGCTGCGGCCCGCCTGGCGGACGGCTTCCCGGTGCGCCCGGTACTCCTCGCCCGCGGCCCCCGGGGCGGCCGCCCCGTAGACGAGGACGAGGTGCTCCCCGAAGGCGGTGGCCACCTCCAGCGCCACGCGCAGCGCCCGCTCCGCGCCGGGCGACTCGTCGTATCCGAGGACGACGGACATCGGGACTCCTCAGTTCTTCTCAGTTCTTCTCAGTTCTTCCGGCCGCGGACGAGGTCCGGATCGGCCACCCCGGGGCGCTCCTGCCAGAACCTGCCGTCCCGCAGCCGCCAGTAGCCCATGACGAGCACGCCGACGACGGCGATCGCGATGCCGATGACCAGGGGCGGTCCGAGCCCGAACCAGGAGACGCCGCCGGCCGAGTTCTCCGGGTTCGACATGTCGCCGACCGACTCCACCAGCAGCCAGCAGAGCAGGGCCGCGCCGAGCACCGGGCCGAGGCCGATGAGCAGGAAGTTGTGCGCGTTCTCCAGCAGGTGGCGCCGGTAGTAGACGGCGCAGGCCAGGCCGGTGAGCGCGTAGTAGAAGGCGATGAGCAGGGAGAGCGCGGTCAGCGAGTCCAGGAGCGCGTTCTCGCTGATCTGGTTGACGACGAGGTACCAGCCGATCGCGATGCCCGCCACCCACCACGTGCTCACGTCCGGGGTCCTGAACCGCGGATGGATGTGGGCCAGGCCCGGCGGCAGCGCGTGGCGGCGGGCCATGGACAGGGCGGTGCGGGAGGCGGGGATGATCGTGGTCTGGGTGGAGGCGAGGGCCGAGGTGCAGACCGCGAGCAGGACGATCCAGTCCCAGCCGCCCATGACCTCGTGGGCCAGCACGGCGAAGACGGCCTCCTCCTCGGCGGCGTTCTCGGCGAGGAAGGCGGTTCCCGCGTAGGCGACGACGGCGAATCCCACGGACAGGTAGGTCAGCAGCAGGATCACCGTCGACCAGATGCCGGCCTTGCCGGGCGCGGTGGCGGAGTTCTCGACCTCCTCGGTGAGGTTGACCGCGGACTCCCAGCCCCAGTAGATGAACACGCCGAGCAGCAGCCCGCCGGTCAGTGCGGCTCCGCCGGCGCCGAAGGGGTTGAGCCAGGTGAGGGACGGCTCGATCTCGTCGAGGGTGCTGGTGCCGGCGTAGACGCGGTAGATGGCGACGGCCGCGAAGGTCAGGAGGAAGAAGACCTGGGCGAGGATGAGGATGTCCTGGAGGTGGGCGGACAGCTCGGTGCCGATGACGCAGACGGCGGTCATGGCCAGGATCACGGCGACGGTGAGGCCCTGCCGGATGACCTCGTTGGCGGCCCAGCTGTCGAGTCCGGCGGCGAGCAGGCCGAAGTTGACCGCCACGTCCGCCAGCGAGCCGATGACGAGCACGCCGGTCATGGCGATGGCCCAGCCGCCGAGCCAGCCCGCCCAGGGGCCCATGGAGCGGGTGACCCAGGAGAAGGTGGTCCCGCAGTCCTGGTCGACCTTGTTGAGGTAGTAGAAGGCGGCGGCGATCAGCAGCATCGGGACGAAGGAGGCCAGCATCACGCCCGGCGCGTAGATGCCGACCAGGGCCACGATCGGCCCGAGCACGGCGGCCAGGGAGTACGCCGGCGAGGTGGAGTTCAGGCCGATGACCAGCGCGTCGAGGAACCCGATCGCGTTCGCCTTCAGTCCCGGCTGCGGGGCCGCGGCTGGCGGACCGCCCGGGCCCGTACTGTCTTCGGCCATGTACGCATGGTCGCCCGCGCCCGGCCGCCGCGCGAGGCGGGAGGGGCCGGGGGCGAGCCACGGGTGGGCCGGCGGGCCACGGGCGGGTGTTCCGGCCGGCTGCGAGCAGGTGTTCCGGCGGGCTACGGGCGGGTATTCCGGCGGGCTACGGGAAGGTGTTCCGGCCGGCTACGGGCGGGTGTTCCAGCCGGCGATCACGGGCAGCCCGTGCTCCGTGGAGAGCATGCTGACCGTGCCGGTGCGCAGCAGGAACAGCCGGCCCTCCTCGGGGTCCAGGCGCAGGTAGCGGGCGGTGAGGACGCGCAGGAAGTGGCCGTGGGCGACGACGACCACGCCGCCCCCGTCGGCGCGCAGCACCGGGGCGATCCGGGCCAGGACGCGGTCCGCGCGGGCGCCCACCTGGGCTGCGCTCTCGCCCGGGTGCTCCGCGTCGCCGGGCGGCACCCCGTGGGTCCACAGGGACCAGTCGGGGACGGTCCGCTGGATCTCCGCCGTGGTGACGCCCTCGTAGCCGCCGTAGTCCCACTCGTACAGGTCGGAGTCGGTGATTCCGCCGGTGAGCCCCGCGAGCTGGGCCGTGGCCACGGCCCGGCGCAGCGGGCTGGTCAGGACCAGCGCGGGGTGGCGGTCCCGGAAGTACGGGGCCAGGGAGATGGCCTCCTCGACCCCGCGCGCGGTCAGCGGGACGTCGGTGCGCCCGGTGTGCCGCCCGTCGGCGCTCCACGCCGTCTCGCCGTGCCTCACCAGCAGCAGGTCGCTCATCCTCCGGACCCTAGGCCCTGTCCGGCATGTCGGCACCGAGGGCCGGGTCGGGCGTGTCACTGTCGGGCGCATGAAGGTGGGTGCGCGTGGGGTGCCTCCGTCGCTGACCGGGCTCCTGATCGTCCTGACCTGGGTCACCGGGCTGATCGAGGCCGTGAGCCTGCTCGCGCTCGGGCCGGTGTTCACCGCCATGCAGACGGGGAACGTCCTCTTCCTGGCCTTCGGGCTCGCGGGGGCGGCGAACCTGCCCGCGCTGTCGTCCGCGCTGTCGCTGGCGGCGTTCGCCGTCGGGGTGGTGTGCGGGGCGCGGATGGAGTCGGCGACGGAGGCCTGGGGGTGGCGCTGGGTCGAGTGCGGACTGTCGGCCGAGGCCGTGCTGATCCTGGCCGCCGCGGCCGTCGGATGGGACGTCGCGCCGAGGTTCGGCCATCCGGCCCCCGCGCATCTGCTGGTGACCGGCCTGCTGGCGACGGCGATGGGCATCCGTACGGTGACGAGCATGCGGCTGAACGTGCCCGGGGTGCCGACGACCCTGGTCACCCGGTCCATGACCGCTCTGATCGGCAGCTCGGCGCTGGGCCACGACAGTGCCTTCGGCTACGGGACGGGGGCCTGGCTGCGCCGGGCCCTGGCGGTGCTGGCGATGTTCACCGGCGGGCTGACCGGGGCGCTGCTGGTGCGGGACGGATGGACGGTGGGCGGGCTGCTGCTCCCCGCGGCGGCCGTCGTGGCCGCGGTGGCCGTCGTACACCGGCTGCTGCCGCGAGCGCACACCGGATGAACTGGGCCATTGGTACAGTCGCGGCATGGCGGTGGACGAGCTCGACACGAGGATCCTGCGCCTGCTGATCGAGCAGCCGCGCACCAGCGTCCGCGAGTACGCCCGCATCCTCGGCGTCGCCCGCGGCACGCTCCAGGCCCGGCTGGACCGGCTGGAGCGGACCGGGGTGATCACCGGGACGGGGCCCTCGCTCTCCCCCGCGGCGCTGGGGCACCCCGTACTGGCCTTCGTGCACATCGAGGTGACCCAGGGGCACCTGGACGACGTGGGTGAGGCGCTGGCTGCCGTTCCCGAGATCATCGAGGCCTTCTCGATCACCGGCGGCGGGGACCTGCTCACCCGCGTGGCGGCCCGGGACAACGCGCACCTGGAGGACGTGATCCAGCGGCTGATCCAGCTGCCGGGGGTCGTCCGCACGCGCACCGAGGTGGCCTTGCGCGAGCGGGTCGCGCACCGGCTGCTGCCCCTGGTCGAGTCCGTGGGACGAGCCGCCCGCAAAACCTGACAGGATGATATGGACAGGACACGACCGGCAGGACGGGCACAACGGATGATTTCCGTCATATTCGATCTCGACGGCACCCTCGTGGACAGCGAGCCGAATTACTACGAGTCGGGACGCCGCACCCTGGAGCGGCACGGGGTCCCCGAGTTCACCTGGGAGCAGCACTCCCGGTTCATCGGCATCGGCACCCTGGAGACGCTGGAGATCCTCAAGGAACGGTACGCGATCCAGGCGCCGGTGGAGCAGCTGCTCGCCGAACAGAACGCCGCCTACCTGGAACTGGCCCGGACGGGGACGGAAGTCTTCCCCGAGATGCGCAAGTTCGTGGAGCGGCTGCGCGCCGAGGGGGTGCCGATGGCGGTGGCCTCCGGCTCCTCGCGCGAGGCGATCGACGCGGTGCTGTCCGGCACCGGTCTGGACGCCCTGCTGACGACGGTGGTCTCCGCCGAGGAGGTCGCCCACGGCAAGCCGGCCCCGGACGTCTTCCTGGAGGCGGCCCGCCGGCTGGGCGCCTCGCCCGCCGACTGCGTGGTCATCGAGGACGCGGCGCCGGGAGCACTGGCGGCCCGCGCGGCCGGCATGGGCTGCGTGGCGGTCCCGTACGTGGCGCAGACCGCGCACGACGAGGCCTTCGCGCAGGCCGCACTGCTCTTCCCGGGCGGGCAGCGGGAGTTCACCGCGGACGCGGCCTTCGACTGGCTGACCGCGCGCGCCGTGGCCTGACCCCGGACCGGAGGGCGGGGCGGGCGGCGCGGGGGCGGTAGGCGGCGGGTGGGGCGGCCCTCTGGTGCCCTGGCACGGCGGCTGCCACCATGCCTGCGTGACCGCCACCACGCTGCCCCGGGGCGCCGGGAGCGGGCCGCGCCAGTGGCCCCTGCTCGGGAACCTGCCCGCCTTCGCCCGTGATCCGCTGGCCTTCTTCGAGTCCCTGCGCGACGACTACGGGGACTGGGTGCGCGGCGATGGCCATGGCCCAGCGGGAGCTGGGGGCCGAGTTCCGCGGGGTGACGCTCTTCCTGCCGCCGTGGGTGCGGACGCCGGGGCGGCGCCGGATGCGGGAGGCCGTGGCCGTCCTGGACCGGGAGATCGCGCACGTCATACGGGAGCACGAGGCGGCCTCGGCGGGTGGGGCCGAACGGGACGACCTGCTGAGCCGGCTGCTCGCGGCCCGTGACGAACACGGCGCGCCGCTGTCCCGCAAGGAGCTGCGCGACGAGTCGATCACCCTCTACATCGGCGGCCACGAGACCACCTCGACCACCCTGACCTGGGCATGGCAGCTGCTGTCGGGGGCGCCCGAGGCGCGGGCCCGGCTGACGGAGGAGCTGGACCGGGTGCTCGGCGGGCGGCTGCCGACGTACGACGACTACGCGCGGCTGCCCTGGACCCAGCAGGTGGTCAAGGAGTCGCTGCGGATCTATCCGCCGATCTGGCTGATCTCGGCGGTGGCCGGGGAGGGCGCGAGCATCGGCGGGCGCCGGGTGGCCGCGGGGACCGGGGTGTGGATCAGCCCGTGGTCGATGCACCGGGACGCGCGCTGGTTCCCGGACCCCGAGGCCTTCCGGCCCGAGCGGTGGGACGCGGACGCCGCGCATCCGGTGCCCGAGCACGCCTGGATCCCCTTCGGCGGCGGGCCGCGGGCGTGTCTGGGCGCGCGGTTCGCGCTGGTGGAGGCCGCGATGGTGCTGGCGGTGCTGGGGCAGCGGTTCCACCTGGACAGCGGGGACGAGCGGGCCGGGACCTTCCCGGGGCTGACCTTGCAGCCGGCCGGACCGGTACGGGCGACGCTGCGCGCGACGGGCGGGGAAGATCCGGCGGCATCCCGCAGTTAGTAGAACCGTGAACAATGTGACGCGGGAGGCCGGCACGGCCGCGGACGCCGACGTCGACGTGGTGGTGGTCGGGGCCGGTCAGGCGGGCCTCTCCAGCGCCTACCACCTGGCCCGGGCGGGGATCGACCACGTGGTCCTGGACCACGCGCCCCGCCCCGGCGGGGCCTGGCAGTTCCGCTGGCCCTCGCTGACCTACGGCCGGGTCCACGGGATGCACGCCCTGCCCGGCATGGAACTGACCGGCGCCGATCCGCGGCGGCCCTCCTCCGAGGTGATCGGGGAGTACTTCGCCGCCTACGAGGAGCGGTTCGGGCTGCGCGTACGGCGGCCCGTGGACGTCTCGGCGGTCCGCGAGGGCGCCGACGGGCGGCTGCTGGTCGAATCCTCGGCCGGCACCTGGTCGGCCCGGGCCCTGGTCAACGCCACGGGCACCTGGGACCGGCCGTTCTGGCCGCGCTACCCGGGCCAGGAGACCTTCCGCGGCCGGCAGCTGCACACGGCGAACTACCCGGGACCGCAGGAGTTCGCCGGGGCGCGCGTGATCGTCGTGGGCGGCGGCACCTCGGCGGTGCAGCACCTGCTGGAGGTGGCGGAGGTCGCCGCCGAGACCACCTGGGTGACCCGGCGGCCCCCGGTCTTCCGCGACGGGAGCTTCGGCGAGGCCGAGGGCCGGGCGGCGGTCGCCCTGGTGGACGAGCGCGTCCGCCGGGGGCTGCCGCCGCAGAGCGTGGTCAGCGTGACGGGCCTGCCCCTGAACGAGGCCGTGCGGGCCGGACTCGCCTCGGGGGTGCTGGACCGCCGGCCCGTGTTCGACCGGGTCACCCCCTCGGGCGCCGTCTGGGCGGACGGCAGCACGGTGGAGGCGGACGTCATCCTGTGGGCGACCGGGTTCCGCGCGGCCGTCGACCACCTGGCGCCGCTGCGGCTGCGCGAGCCGGGCGGCGGCATCCGGGTCGAGGGGACCAGGGCCGTCCGCGACGAGCGGGTCCACCTCGTCGGCTACGGCCCGTCGGCATCGACCATCGGCGCCAACCGCGCGGGCGGCGCCGCGGCCCGCGAGATCCGCCGGCTGCTGGCCCGCGAACGGGCGGGGGAGCCGGTCGCAGCCCGCGCGGGCCGGGCCAGCTGACGGCCCGAGCCCTCAACCGGTCGGGGCCCTCAGCCGGTCGGGGCCCTCAGCCGACCGGGGGCCTTCACCTGGCCTGGGCGCTCAGCCGGTCGGGGCCTTCACCTGGGCTGGGCCCTCAGCCGGTCGGGGCCTTCACCTGGGCTGGGCCCTCAGCCGGTCGGGGCCTTCACCTGGGCTGGGCCCTCAGCCGGTCGGGGCCTTCACCTGGGC
>NZ_JBHXNP010000009.1:0-59208 GCF_042719495.1 Streptomyces sp. NPDC058525 | reverse complement strand
GCTGGGCCCTCAGCCGGCCTCCGGTTCGTCGAGTGGGAAGGTCCGGTCCGGGGTGCCGCCGGCCGCGCGGTCCTCCCGGGTCGGGTACACGTAGCCCGTCCCGTCCCGCACGTCCAGCACCGGATCGGTCCAGCTCTCGGTGTCCTCGGGGACGAGGATGCGTGTGGTGCCGCGGTCCGCGTCGTGGATCAGCAGCGAGACGATGTTGTAGAGCTGGGCGCCGATGTGGCCGGGCCCCTGCTGCGGGTGGTCCTTCGGCCCCTCGACCCGGATGGTGAAGAAGCGCTCGTCCTCCCAGAAGCCGCCCTTGTCCAGCCATTCGCCCTCCCCCACGCGCACGCCGTCCACCCAGAGCCGGGCCTCGGCCGGGTGGTCGCGGAACAGGAGCACCGACCGGTGGCTGTCGCCGGCCGTGAACGTCACGTCGATCTCGTGCCGGGACCAGCAGTCGATGAAACTGCTGCACGCCCCGGGCACCTCCCCGTGCCGATGGCTCTCGATCCTGCCGCCCGGCGGTATGACGGGATCCTGGCTGCAGGTCTCGGCGAAGCGGCAGGCCCGGTCGACCCGTCGGGTGCAGCCGAGCCCCATCGCCGCGATGTCGCGCGGCGCGGCCCGCGAGAGCAGCTCCCCCAGCCGCTCCACGTACCGGTCCTCGCCGACCAGGGCCAGCAGCTCGGCCTCGTCGAACCACCAGTGGATCAGGTCCACACCGGCGGGGGAACGGGCCAGCCAGTCGCTCCACTCGGCCGTGCTGCTGCCCCATCGCCGGGCCACCAGCCCGGGCGCCGCCGCCGCGGCGGCCGCAGCGGCCGCCTCGGCCGCTTCCCGGCGCTGCCGGATGCCCTCCGCCATCGTCTCCGGGTCGAGCCCGGCCCCGGTCCGCGCCTCGGTCTTCGTCTTCGCTCTCCATGGCCACTTCACGGTGCGCCCGCCCCCTCGGTCCTCACGTCCGGCAGGCCGCCGATCGTAGAACCGTCCCCGGGGACGGCGCCCCTCATTTCCCGGCGGCGGCCCCCCGGCCCGCGGGGGAACCGGCCTGTTCACGAAGCCGGTTGAACTCCGCCACGTGCTTCTTGTGCTCCTCGTACGTCGTCGAGAAGCGGGTGTCGCCCGGCTTCACGGTGACGAAGAACAGCCAGTCACCGGGCGTCGGCGCGACCGCGGCCGTCATGGCCTCCAGGCCCGGGCTGTCGATCGGCGTGGGCGGCAGTCCCTGGCGTTCGTAGCTGTTGAAAGGGCTGTCGATCCGCGTGTCGCTCAGCTTGGTGTCCACGGTGCTGCGGTTCAGCGCGTAGTTGAGGGTGGAGTCCATCTGGAGCGGCATCGACTTGGCCAGCCGGTTGTGCACCACCCGCGCGACCTTGCCCATGTCGGCGCGGCTGTCGGCCTCCGCCTGGACGATGCTGGCCAGGGTGGCGGTCTGGTACGGGGTCATCCCGTGGGCCTTGCCGCCCTCGGCGACGGCCCGGGTGGCGAGCTTCTCGTTCGCCGTCCGCACCATGTAGGCGAGCAGCGCGCCCGGGGTGGTCTGCGGGGTCACGGGGTAGGTGGCCGGGAAGAGGTAGCCCTCCGGGTTGCCCTTCGCCTCGGCGGGCAGTGCCAGGTCGGCGGTGGGCACGGCGGCCTTGGCGGAACCGGCCGGGAGCTTCAGCTCGCGGTCGATCGCGGCGTACACCTGGGAGGCCCGCCAGCCTTCGGGGATCATCAACTGGCGCGGCTTCTCGGGCTCTTCACCACCCCTCGGCAGCGTGATCAGGATGACCGCCCCGATCGCGAGCAGCGTGCCGAGGAAGAGCGCCAGCCGGCCCCGGCGGGTGAGCCGGGAACGGCGCTGCGGCGGCCGGTACTCATGGCGCATGCGGGAACGCTAACCCGCACATCGCCCTAATTCCGACATCCCGTCCGTGCGCCGGTCATACGGTCATACATTCACCGGAGCCAGCTCGGCTTCCGGCGTCGGCCCCGCCGACCCCGCCGGCAGGGCGGCGTCCCGGTCCCGGCGGACCAGGGCCGCATACCGGCCGTCCGCCTTCAGCAGTTCCTCGTGGGTGCCGCGCTCGGCTATCCGGCCCGCGTCCAGGACCACGATCTGGTCGGCGTCTCGGACGGTGGACAGGCGGTGGGCGATGGTGATGGTGGTGCGGCCCTGCGAGAGGTTGTCGATGGCCCGCTGGACGGCGTGCTCCGTCCGGGTGTCGAGGGCGCTGGTGGCCTCGTCCAGGATCAGCACGGGCGGATCCCGCAGGATGGTGCGGGCGATGGCCAGGCGCTGCTTCTCGCCGCCGGAGAACCGGTAGCCGCGCTCGCCGACCAGGGTCTCGTACCCGTCGGGCAGGGACGCGATGTGCTCGTGGATCTGGGCGGCCCGGGCCGCTTCGGTGATCTCCTCGTCCGTCGCGTCCGGCTTGGCGAAGCGCAGGTTGTCGGCGACCGAGGCGTGGAAGAGGTAGGTCTCCTGGGAGACCACGCCGATCGAGCGGGCCAGCGAGTCGAAGTCGAGGTCGCGCACGTCCACCCCGTCGAGCGCGACCCGTCCGCCGGTGACGTCGTAGAGCCGGGGCACGAGGTAGCTGAGCGTGCTCTTGCCGGAGCCGGTCGGGCCGACCACGGCGAGCGAGCCGCCGGCCGGGACGGTGATGTCGATGCCGGTGAGGGTCGGGCCGCTCTTGGCGTCGTACGCGAAGTGCACGTCCTCCAGCCGGACCTCGCCCCTGGCCCGCTCCAGCCGGACCGGCTCGGTCCGCTCCGTGATGTCCACCGGCAGGTCGAGGTACTCGAAGATGCGGGCGAACAGGGCCAGCGAGGTCTGGATCTGCACGCCGGTCGACAGCAGGCTGACGGCGGGCCGGAACAGGCCCTGCTGGAGGGTCACGAAGGCGACGAGGGTGCCGACGGAGAGCGAGGGGGCCCCGGTCTGGAGGGCGAAGCCGGCGGCCCAGTAGATGAGCGCGGGCATGGCGGCCATGACGATGCCGATCGTGGACATCCGCCAGCGCCCGGCCATGCTGGAGCGCACTTCGAGGCCGACGAGCTTCTCCGACTCCGCGGAGAACGCGGCGGTGAGGGATTCGGAGCGGCCCATGGTGCGGCCCAGCAGGATCCCGCTCACCGACAGCGACTCGGTGACGGTCGCGGCCATGGCGGCCATCTGCTTCTGCCGCTGGGTGGTGATCCTCTTGCGCTCGCGGCCGACCCGCCGGCTGATCCACACAAAGAGCGGGAGCAGGAGCAGCGAGACCAGGGTGAGGCGCCAGTCGAGCGCCAGCATGGCGACGACCGAGGCGATGACCGCCGTCAGGTTGGAGACCAGGGAGGTCGCGGTGGAGGTGACGGTGGCCTGCATGCCGCCGATGTCGTTGGCTATGCGGGACTGCACCTCGCCGGTGCGGGTCCGGGTGAAGAAGGCCAGCGGCATCCGCTGGAGCTGTGCGTAGACGGCGGTGCGCAGGTCGTGCATGACGCGCTGGCCGACCGTGGTGGAGATCAGGGTCTGGAGCACGCCGAAGACGCTGGTGACCACGGCCGTGAGGATCATGCCGAGCGCGAGCAGGCTCAGCAGCCCGGTGCGGCCCTGCGGGATCGCGACGTCGAGGATCTCCTTGAGCAGGAACGGCGAGGCGACGCCGACCAGCGAGGAGGCGCCGACCAGCAGGCCGACGACGGCCAGGCGGCCGCGGTAGGGCCGGAACAGGCCCACGATCCGGCCGAGCTCGCGCGGCTGGTCCGCGGGGGCCGGGCGGCTCGGGTCGAGGGATTCTTTCGATGGGGTCCACTTCGGTTCGTCGTCACGCATGGGCACCCTCTCAGGGTCGGAAGTCAGGGTCATCGGAGCTCAGGTCATTGTTACCTATACTCACAATGAATGGCATCCTGTTATTGTTCCCGGTATGAGCTCCGCCTCCGACACCGATCGCCTCCTCGCCGAACAGCTGCTCCGCCTGACGCGCAGGCTCCACCGGATCCAGAAGCGCCACTTGGAACCGCTCGGGATCACTCCCGCCCAGAGTCGGCTGCTGCGCCTGGTCTCGCACTACGAGGACGACCGGGCACCCCGGATGGCGGATCTCGCCGCCCGCCTGGAGGTGGTCCCCCGCGCCGTGACCAGCCTGGTGGACGGCCTGGAGGCGGCCGGGTGCGTGCGCCGCGCGCCCGACCCCGCCAACCGCCGGGTGATCCGGATCGAGCTCACCGACACCGGCCGCGCCACGCTGCGCCGCCTGCGCAACGCGCGAACCGACGCGGCAGAGGAGATCCTGGCTCCATTGACCGCCGACCAGCGCGAGGTGCTCGGCGGCCTGCTGAACGCCCTGTCGGACGCCCCGGCGGAGCGCCGCTGCTGACGAGGCCACGCGTGGGCCGCCACGAGGCGAGGGGTCGCACATGCCGCTGCTGGAACCGAAGCCCGGGGCCCTGCGCCCCCGCAGTGTCGGCGGCCCCGCCCACGACCGGCTCCCGGACCACCGGGCCGCCGGCACCCCCGAGCCGCTGCGCACCGAGCTGACCGAGCTTCTCGGCGCCGAGAAGGTGCTGTGGAAGGTCTCCGACCTGGTCCGCTACGCCTCCGACGCCTCCCCCTACCGCTTCGTCCCGCAGGTGGTGGTGGTCGCCGAGGACATCGACGACGTCTCCGCCGTCCTCTCGTACGCCCACGGCCGGCAGCGCGAGGTCGTCTTCCGCGCCGCCGGCACCTCGCTCAACGGCCAGGCCCAGGGCGAGGACATCCTGGTCGACGTACGCCGCCACTGGGCCGGCATCGAGGTGCTGGAAGAGGGCCGGCGCGCCCGGATCCGGCCCGGCACCACCGTCCTGCGGGCCAACGCCGCCCTCGCCCGGCACGGCCGCGTCCTCGGCCCCGACCCGGCCAGCGCCCTGGCCTGCACCCTCGGCGGCGTGGTCGCCAACAACGCCTCGGGCATGACGGCGGGCACCACGAGGAACTCGTACCGCACGCTCTCCTCGCTCACCCTCGTCCTGCCGGGCGGCACCGTCGTCGACACGGCGGACCCGCTGGCGGACGAGGAACTGGCGCGCGCCGAGCCCGCCCTGTGCCACGGGCTGATGGAGATCAAGCGGGAGATCGAGGCCGACCCGGAGCTGGTGTCCCGGATCCGCGCCAAGTACGAGATCAAGAACACCACCGGCTACCGGCTGGACGCCTACCTGGACGGGACCACCCCCGTGGAGATCCTGCGCGGGCTGATGGTCGGCTCGGAGGGCACTCTGGGCTTCATCTCCGAGGTGGTCTTCGACACCCTGCCGCTGGACCGCGAACTCTGCTCCGCCCTGCTGTTCTTCCCCTCGCTGCCCGCGGCGGCCGCGGCCGTGCCCCTCTTCAACGAGGCCGGCGCCCTCGCCGTGGAGCTGATGGACGGCAACACCCTGCGCGCCTCCGTCAGCGTCGCGGGCGTGCCCGCCGACTGGGCGGACCTGCCCAAGGACACCACCGCCCTGCTGGTGGAGTTCCGCGCTCCGGACGAGGCCGGCCGCGACGCGTACGAGAGCCGCGCCGCGCAGCTGCTCGCCGGGCTCGACCTGGTGGCGCCGGTGGCCTCGGTCACCAACACCTTCACCCGGGACGCGCACACCATCAACGGCTACTGGAAGGCCCGCAAGGCCTTCGTCACCGCCGTGGGCGGCGCCCGCGTCCCCGGCACCACCCTGATCACCGAGGACTTCGCCGTACCGCCCTCGCGGCTGGCCGAAGCCTGCGAGGCGCTCCTCGCGCTCCAGGCCCGGCACGGCTTCGACGCGGCCGTCGCCGGGCACGCCGCCCACGGCAACCTGCACTTCCTGCTCGCCTTCGACGCCGCGGACCCCGCCGACGTCGCGCGGTACGCGGCCTTCATGGACGGCTTCTGCCGGCTCACCGTCGAGCGCTTCGACGGCTCCCTGAAGGCCGAGCACTCCACCGGGCGCAACATGGCGCCCTTCCTGGAACTGGAGTGGGGCCCCAAGGCCACCGAGCTGATGTGGCGCACGAAGCGCGTCGTCGACCCGGACGGGGTGCTCGCCCCGCGCATCCTCCTCGACCGCGACCCGCGGGCCCACCTGCGCGGCCTGAAGACGATTCCGCGGGTGGAGGCGGTGGCGGATCCGTGCATCGAGTGCGGGTTCTGCGAACCGACCTGCCCCAGCGAGGACCTGACGAGCACTCCGCGCCAGCGGATCGTGCTGCGCCGCGAGATGATGCGCCAGCAGCCCGGCTCACGGGTGCTGGACGGGCTGCTCGGCTCCTACGGCTACGACGCCGTCGACACCTGCGCGGGCGACTCCACCTGCAAGCTCGCCTGCCCGGTCGGCATCGACACCGGCGCGCTGATGAAGGACTTCCGCCACCGCCGGCACAGCGTCCGCGAGGAGCGGGCCGCGGCGCTGGCCGCGGAGCGGTTCGGGGCGGTGGAGTCGGCCGCCCGGCTGGCCGTGGCCGCCGCCGACCGGCTGCCCGACCGGATCGGGGACGGGCTGCTCGCGGCGGTCACGGGGGCCGCCCGCAAGGCCGTGAACCCGGACCTGGTGCCGCGCTGGCTGCCGCAGATCCCCGGCGCCGCCGCGCGCAGGCCGCCCGTCACCCGGCGCACGGGCGCCGCGGCCGTGTACTACCCGGCCTGCGTCAACCGCATCTTCGCCAGCCCCGGTGCCCGGTCCGGCCCGTCCCTGCCGGAGGCCGTGGTGGCCGTGTCGGAGCGGGCCGGCAAGCCGGTGTGGATCCCCCGCGACGTGACCGGGACCTGCTGCGCGACGATCTGGCACTCCAAGGGCTACGAGGCGGGCAACCGGGTGATGGCCAACCGCATCGTCGAGTCGGCCTGGGGCTGGACGGCGGGCGGGCGGCTGCCGCTGGTCGTCGACGCCTCCTCCTGCACGCTGGGCATCGCCCAGGAGGTGGTCCCCTACCTCACGGAGCAGAACCGGGCCCTGCACGCGGAGCTGCGGATCGTCGACTCGGTCGTCTGGGCGGCCGAGGAACTGCTGCCGCACCTGGAGGTCCGCCGCACGGTGGGCTCCGCCGTCCTGCATCCCACCTGCTCGATGCGGCACTTGGGCGACGAGGCGCAGCTGCGGGCCGTCGCGGAGGCCTGCGCCGACGAGGTGGTGGTCCCCGACGACCTGGGGTGCTGTGCCTTCGCGGGCGACCGGGGCATGCTGCACCCGGAGCTGACGGCCTCGGCGACGGCGCGCGAGGCGGCCGAGGTGACGGCCCGGCACTTCGACGCGCACCTGTCGGCGAACCGGATGTGCGAGGTGGGCATGGACCGTGCGACCGGGCAGTCCTACGCCTCGGTGCTGCTCGAACTGGAGCACGCCACGCGCCCCTGAGCGCCGGTGTGCGCGACCCTCCTGAGCAGGTGTTACGGCATCCGGCGCGGCCGCAAGGGTGTGTGCGGAGGGTCTGCGCGGCCGGAAAATCGATTGCCCGGCCCGAGCCCGGAAGGCGAACCTTGCACGGTTTGGACCACTCGACCGTCATGGGGCGTCATGCAGATCAGCGATCTTCCGTATCGGGATCCCGGAGTACCCGACGCCCGTTCCGGTCCCCGTTTCCTGGTGTGGCTGGGCCGGGGGCAGCTGGGCGGACAGCTCAAGAGCCTGTGCTGGGGACTGCTGCACTTCTCGGGAGTCGCCGGACTTCCGTACGCGGTGGGCATGGGCGTCGGCGCGGTCGTCGACCGCGACTCCACCCGGCTGCTGCTCGTCGGCGGGCTGCTCGCGCTGCTCGGCGTCGCCATCTCGGTCGGCGACGCCATGCTGCACCGCACCGCCGTCACCAACTGGATCACCGCCGCGGCGCGCGTGCAGCAGCTGCTCGCGCGCAAGACCGCCGAACTGGGCTCCGCGCTGACCCGCCGGGTCGCCGCGGGCGAGGTGGTCGCGGTCTCCACGGCGGACGTGGAGAAGATCGGCTGGTTCGTCGAGGCCGTCTCGCGCTTCCTGGCCGCGCTCTTCTCCGTCGTCCTGATCTGTGTCGGCCTGCTGTTCTACGCGCCCGACCTGGGCCTGGTCGTGGCGGTCGGCGTGCCGCTGGTCGCGCTGGCGGCACTGCCGCTGCTGCCGCGCGCCACCCAGCGCGCCGACGTCCAGCGGGAGAAGGCGGGCAAGGCGACCGAGCTGGCCTCCGACACCGTCGCGGGCCTGCGGGTGCTGCGGGGCATCGGCGGCGAGGAACTCTTCCTCGGGCGCTACCGGGAGGCCTCGCAGGAGGTCCGCAAGGCGTCCGTGCGCAGTGCCAGGATGTGGGCGCTGATCTCCGCGATCCAGGTGCTGCTGCCGGGTGCGCTGATGATCACGGTGGTCTGGTACGGCGCCGCGCTCGTGGCCGACGGGCGCATCGCGGTGGGCGAACTCGTCGCGGCGTTCAGCGCGGTGGCGACGATGCTCTACCCGCTGCGGCACTTCGAGGAGATCGCCATGGCGTACTCCTTCTCGCGGCCCTCCGCCACCCGGGCCGCCCGGGTGCTGTCGCTGACGCGTACGGAGGAGGGCGAGCCTCCGACGGCCGCCGTGGCGGCCGCGCCCCCGGCCCCGGCCCCGGGCGGGGACCTGTACGACCCGGAGACCGGGCTGCTGGCCGCGGCGGGGCGGTTCACCGCCGTCGTGTGCGGGGACCCGGACCTGGCGGGGCGGCTCGCGGAGCGGCTCGGCGGCCACCCCACGGACACGGCCGCCGACGGGCCCTCGGTGCTCCTCGGCGGGGTCGCGCTGGACGAGCTCGCACTGGACACCGCGCGCACGCTGGTCCTCGTACAGGACAAGGATCCGGTGCTGCTGTCCGGAACCCTGCACGACCTGTTCGCCGTACCGTCCTCCGGGGCGGTCGAGTCCGCTGCCGCGCTGGCGGCGGCCCAGTGCGCGGACGTGCTGGACGCGCTGCTCCAGTCGGCGCCGGACGGGGTGGACGACCCGATGGACGCGCGGATCACCGAGCGCGGCCGGTCGCTGTCCGGCGGGCAGCGCCAGCGGCTCGCGCTGGCGCGGTCCCTGGTCACGGACCCGGAGGTGCTGGTGCTGGACGAGCCGACCTCGGCGGTCGACTCCCACACCGAGGCACGGATCGCGGACGGGATCGCGGCGCTGCGCGCCGGGCGCACCACGGTGGTGCTGGCGTCCTCGCCGCTGCTGCTGGACCGCGCCGACCGGGTCGTCCTCGTCCACGAGGGTGCGGTGGCGGCAGCGGGCACGCACCGCGAACTGCTGCACCGCGAACCGCTCTACCGGGCGGTGGTCACCCGCGAGACGGAGGACGAGCAGGGGCTCGCCCGCGTTCAACTGCCCCAGCTGGAAGCACTCACGGAAATCGAGGAATCCGCATGATCGGCCTGGCCCCGCCGGATTACGATCCGGCGGCCCCCGAATCGGCCGCGACCCTGCCCGTGGGCACGTCGGTGACCGTACGGGGCTATGTGCGCGACCTGTTCCGGCGCCACCGGCGGGCCTTCGTGGTGCTCGTGACGGTCAACGCGGTCGCGGTGATCGCCTCCATGGTCGGCCCGTACCTGCTGGGCACGATCGTGGACGATCTCGCCGCGGGGGTCCGCGAGCTCCATCTGGGGCGCGTGGCGCTGCTGTTCGCGCTGGCGCTCGCCGTGCAGACCTTCTTCGTCCGGCTGGTCCGGCTGCGCGGGGCCATGCTCGGCGAGGAGATGCTCGCCGATCTGCGCGAGGACTTCCTGGTGCGGTCGGTGGGTCTGCCGCCGGGCGTGCTGGAGCGGGCCGGTACGGGCGATCTGCTGTCGCGAATCACCACCGACATCGACCGGCTGGCCAACGCGATGCGCGAGGCCGTGCCGCAGCTGGCCATTGGCGTGGTGTGGGCGGGGCTGCTCTACGGGGCGCTGGCCGTGACCGCGCCGCAGCTGGCGCTGGCCGCGCTGGTCGCGCTGCCGGTGCTGGTGATCGGCTGCCGCTGGTACTTCCGGCGGGCCCCGTCGGCGTACCGCTCGGAGGCCGCCGGATACGCGGCGGTGGCGGCCGCCCTCACCGAGACGGTGGACGCGGGCCGCACGGTCGAGGCGCACCGCCTCGGGCCGGGCCGGATCGCGCTGTCGGAGCGCCGGATCAAGGAGTGGACGGCGTGGGAGCGGTACACGCTGTTCCTGCGGACGGTCCTGTTCCCGGTCGTCAACGTCACCTACGTGACGATCCTCGGTGCCGTGCTGATGATCGGCGGCTACTGCGTGCTGCGGGGCTGGATGTCGGTGGGGCAGCTGACCACGGGTGCGCTGCTGGCGCAGATGATGGTCGATCCGATCGGCCTGATCCTGCGCTGGTACGACGAGCTGCAGATCGCCCAGGTGTCGCTGGCCCGGCTGGTGGGCGTGCGGGAGATCGAGCCGGCGGCCGGCGACGCGAAGGTGGGGCCCGACGGCCGGGACGTACGGGCGGACGAGGTGCACTTCGGCTACCGGGAGGGCGTGGACGTGCTGCACCGGGTGTCCATGTCCGTGCCGCCGGGCACCCGGATGGCGCTGGTCGGGCCGTCGGGCGCCGGCAAGTCCACGCTGGGCCGGCTGCTCGCGGGCATCTACGCGCCGCGCACTGGTGAGATCACCCTGGGCGGGGCCCGGCTGTCGCAGATGCCCGCGGAGCGGGTGCGCGAGCACGTGGCGCTGGTCAACCAGGAGCACCACGTGTTCGTGGGCTCGCTGCGGGACAACCTGCGGCTGGCCAGGTCGGGCGCCGGGGACGCCGAGTTGTGGGCGGCGCTGGGCGCGGTGGACGCGGACGGCTGGGCGCGCGCCCTGGAGGCCGGTCTGGACACCGAGGTCGGTTCCGGCGGGACGGCGCTGACCCCGGCGCAGGCGCAGCAGATCGCGCTGGCCCGGCTGGTGCTGGCGGACCCGCACACGCTGGTGCTGGACGAGGCGACCTCGCTGCTGGACCCGCGGGCGGCGCGGCACCTGGAGCGGTCCTTGGCCCGGGTGCTGGACGGGCGTACGGTCATCGCGATCGCCCACCGGCTGCACACCGCGCACGACGCGGACGTCATCGCGGTGGTCGAGGGCGGCCGGATCAGCGAACTCGGCTCGCACGACGAACTGGTCGCGGCCGACGGGGCGTACGCGGCGCTGTGGCGCTCCTGGCACGGTTGACCGTGCTCCGCTGCGGCGGCCGGACCGGCGGGTCCGGCCGCCGAGGCGCTGTTCGGACGGCCCCGATCAGACGGCCCGGGCGACCTAGAGGAAGCCGAGGGCGGAGGCTCCGCCGAAGCCGCCCAGCAGGACGAACACCGGCATCAGGACCTTGAGCTCCACCCAGCTGCCGGCCCGGAAGCGCAGCATCTTCGGCGGGCCGATCGGGTACCAGCGCTTGCCGGCGATCGGAATCGGCCACAGGACCGGGCAGCCAGAGACGGTCAGGGCGTCGCCGATGTCGTGGACGAGGGCCCCGAGCAGGATCGGCAGGCCGAGCCAGAGGTACTCCTGGCCCGGCCCGGTGAACAGCCAGCCCGCGCCGTTGCCGGGCTGGTCGAGCACTCCGGCCAGGATCCACGCGCTGGTGGCGCCGAGCAGCCAGACCAGGACGTCGCTGGACATCCGCGCGGCCCGCCAGAGCAGCCCTTCGACCGCCAGCACCAGGTGGACGAAGAGCAGCGCGAGCACGCCCCAGCGGTCCGCGGTCACGGCGAGCGCGGAGGCGCCGCCGCCGATCAGGACGGCCCAGAGCCAGGTGTGGGTGAGGGTGCGGTGGCCCCCGGTGCGGCGGGCGTCCTTGGACGAGCGGGTGGCCTTGTAGACGGCGTAGGAGATCTTGTCGACCACCTCGCACAGGCCCCGGGACAGGGGGCCGAAGGCGCGCGAGATCGTCGCCGACTTGTGGTCGAGGTCGGGGGCGAGGGCCGCCCCGGCGCAGATCAGCGCGCCGACGACGAGCACCGGCCACGGCATGGGGTGCCCGGCCGCCGCGGTCGCCGCGCCCACCCCCAGCCAGGCCGCTGCCCCCGAGAGTGAATGCGCCGGACCCATCATGGTCGTTCCCCGCCCCGGTGGTGTGGTGTGTGATGCCGTTCTCGGGCCCTGTCGACGGTTTCGCTCGGGCCGTCTCGACGGCACAGCGTACCGTCGATGATCTTCCTTGCGTCCGCCGGTTCCCTCATCCGGGGGGAAGCCAGGCAAGATGGGGGGTGTGACCCTCATTGATCAGCTCCCGCCGAACGCCGACCCCGATGCCCTCTTCGAGGCTTTCTCCTCGTGGGCGGAGGACCAGGGCATCACCCTGTACCCGGCTCAGGAGGAGGCGCTGATCGAGGTCGTCTCCGGGGCGAACGTGATCCTGTCGACCCCGACCGGCTCGGGCAAGAGCCTGGTCGCGGCGGGCGCGCACTTCACCGCCCTGGCGCAGGACAAGGTCACCTTCTACACCGCCCCGATCAAGGCGCTGGTGTCGGAGAAGTTCTTCGACCTGTGCAAGCTCTTCGGCACCGAGAACGTCGGCATGCTGACCGGCGACGCCTCGGTCAACGCCGACGCCCCGGTGATCTGCTGCACCGCCGAGGTGCTGGCCTCCATCGCCCTGCGCGACGGCAAGCACGCCGACATCGGCCAGGTCGTGATGGACGAGTTCCACTTCTATGCGGAGCCGGACCGCGGCTGGGCCTGGCAGATCCCGCTGCTGGAGCTGCCGCAGGCCCAGTTCATCCTGATGTCGGCGACGCTCGGCGACATGAAGCGGTTCGAGGAGGACCTGACCCGGCGCACCGGCCGGCCCACCTCCGTGGTCCGCTCCGCGACCCGGCCCGTCCCGCTGTCGTACGAGTACGTGACCACGCCGATCACCGACACCATCACCGAGCTGCTGGAGACCCGGCAGGCCCCGGTGTACATCGTGCACTTCACCCAGGCCCAGGCGGTCGAGCGGGCGCAGTCGCTCATGAGCATCAACATGTGCACGCGCGAGGAGAAGGACAAGATCGCCGATCTCATCGGCAACTTCCGCTTCACCACCAAGTTCGGCCAGAACCTCTCCCGCTACGTCCGGCACGGCATCGGCGTGCACCACGCGGGCATGCTGCCCAAGTACCGCCGCCTGGTCGAGAAGCTCGCCCAGGCCGGTCTGCTGAAGGTGATCTGCGGAACCGACACCCTGGGTGTCGGGGTGAACGTCCCGATCCGCACCGTGCTGTTCACCGCGCTCACCAAATACGACGGCAACCGGGTCCGCACGCTGCGCGCCCGCGAGTTCCACCAGATCGCCGGCCGGGCCGGCCGGGCCGGCTTCGACACGGCGGGCTATGTCGTCGCCCAGGCGCCCGAGCACGTCATCGAGAACGAGAAGGCGCTCGCCAAGGCGGGCGACGACCCGAAGAAGCGCCGCAAGGTGGTGCGCAAGAAGGCTCCCGAGGGCTTCGTCGCCTGGTCGGACACCACCTTCGAGAAGCTCATCGGCGCCGACCCGGAGGCGCTGACCTCGCGCTTCAAGGTCACCAACATCATGCTGCTGTCGGTCATCGCCCGTCCGGGCGATGCCTTCCAGGCGATGCGCCACCTCCTCGAGGACAACCACGAGCCGCGCAAGGCCCAGCTGCGGCACATCCGCCGGGCCATCGCGATCTACCGCTCGCTGCTCGACGGCGGTGTGGTCGAGAAGCTCGACACCCCGGACGCCGAGGGCCGCACCATCCGGCTGACCGTCGACCTCCAGCAGGACTTCGCGCTCAACCAGCCGCTGTCCACCTTCGCGCTCGCCTCCTTCGACCTGCTGGACCCGGAGTCCCCCTCCTACGCGCTGGACATGGTGTCCGTCGTGGAGTCCACGCTGGACGACCCGCGGCAGATCCTGGCCGCCCAGCAGAACAAGGAACGCGGCATCCAGGTCGGCCAGATGAAGGCCGACGGGATCGAGTACGAGGAGCGGATGGAGCGGCTCCAGGACGTCACCTATCCCAAGCCGCTCGAAGAGCTCCTCTCCCACGCCTACGACGTGTACGCCAAGAGCCACCCGTGGGTGCGCGACCACCCGGTCTCCCCGAAGTCGATCATCCGCGACATGTACGAGCGCGCGATGACCTTCACCGAGTTCACCTCCTTCTACGAGCTGGCCCGCACCGAGGGCATCGTGCTGCGCTACCTGGCGAGCGCGTTCAAGGCGCTGGACCACACCATCCCGGACGACCTGAAGTCCGAGGACCTCGAGGACCTGATCGCCTGGCTCGGCGAGCTGGTCCGCCAGGTCGACTCCAGCCTGCTCGACGAGTGGGAGCAGCTGGCGAACCCGGAGGTGGAGACGGCGGAGCAGGCCCAGGAGAAGGCCGACCAGGTCAAGCCGGTCACGGCGAACGCCCGCGCCTTCCGCGTCCTGGTCCGCAACGCCATGTTCCGCCGGGTGGAGCTGGCCGCCCTCGACCACGTGAACGTGCTGGGCGAGCTGGACGCCGAGTCCGGCTGGGACGCGGACGCCTGGGGCGAGGCCATGGACGGCTACTGGGACGAGTACGACGACCTCGGCACCGGCCCCGACGCCCGCGGCCCGAAGCTCCTCCAGATCGAGGAGGACCCGGCGCACGGTCTGTGGCGCGTCCGCCAGACCTTCGCCGACCCCAACGGGGACCATGGCTGGGGCATCAGCGCCGAGGTCGACCTCGCGGCCTCCGACGAGGAGGGCCGGGCCGTGCTCCGGGTCACCTCGGTCGGCGAGCTCGGGGCGCTCTGAGCGCACCGCCCACCCCCGGCGGCCCACCGCACCCGCCGGCTCCCGCTTCCCGCCGGCCCCGCCCGGACCCGACAGTGGAGAACCTCTGATGACGAACCCCGCCGAGAGACTCGTCGACCTGCTCGATCTGGAGCAGATCGAGGTCAACATCTTCCGCGGCGCCAGCCCGCAGGAGTCCCTCCAGCGCGTCTTCGGCGGCCAGGTCGCCGGCCAGGCCCTGGTCGCCGCGGGCCGCACCCTGGAGAGCGACCGCCCGGTCCACTCGCTGCACGCGTACTTCCTGCGCCCCGGCATCCCCGGGGTGCCGATCGTGTACCAGGTGGAGCGGGTGCGCGACGGGCGGTCCTTCACCACGCGCCGGGTCACCGCGGTCCAACAGGGCAAGACGATCTTCAATCTCACCGCCTCCTTCCACCATCCGGAGGAGGGCAGCATCGAGCACCAGCTGCCTCCCCGCCTCGACTTCCCCCACCCGGACTCGCTGCCGAAGGTCGCGGACGAGATCCGCGAGCACCTGGGCTCCCTGCCCGAGGCGCTGGAGCGGATGGCCCGCCGCCAGCCCTTCGACATCCGGTACGTGGACCGGCTCCGCTGGACTCCCGAGGAGCTCAAGGACGCCGATCCCCGCAGCGCGGTGTGGATGCGGGCGGTCGGCCCGCTGGGCGACGACCCGCTCGTGCACACCTGCGCCCTGACCTACGCCAGTGACATGACCCTCCTCGATGCCGTGCGCATCCCGGTGGAACCCCTGTGGGGGATGCGCGGTTTCGACATGGCGAGCCTCGACCACGCCATGTGGTTCCACCGGCCGTTCCGGGCGGACGAGTGGTTCCTGTACGACCAGGAGTCGCCCATCGCGCACGGCGGCCGGGGCCTTGCCCGGGGCCGGATCTACGACCTGGAAGGCCGGCTGCTGGTCTCCGTGGTCCAGGAAGGCCTCTTCCGTCCGTACCCCGCCCGTCCTCCCCGGTAGTCCGCGAAACCCTCTTAGTCCCCGCCCTCCCCGCCGTCCCCGCCCTCCACGAGGAACCGAGCCCACCCATGCCCACCCCGGCCCTCCCCTGCCCCTGCGGGCTGCCCGCCGCCTACCCGGAGTGCTGCGGCCGCTTCCACTCCGGCGCCCAGCAGGCACCCACCGCGGAACGCCTGATGCGCTCCCGGTTCAGTGCCTTCGCCGTCGGCGACACCGCCTACCTGCTGCGGTCCTGGCATTCCTCGACCCGCCCGGCCCGGCTCGACCTGGATCCCGGTCAGCGCTGGGAGCGCCTGGAGATCCTCGCGACCGAGCGCGGCGGGATGTTCGAGACGGAGGGGTCGGTGGAGTTCCGGGCGCACTACCGCGAGGGCGGGCACACGGGCTCGCTGCACGAGCACAGCGATTTCGCCCGCGAGGCAGGGGCCTGGGTCTACGTCGGCCCGCTGTCCCCCGTCGACTTCGACTGACCGCGCGCCCCGGTCAGGGCGAAGTCCAGGCTGGTGCGGTACCAGTGGACCTCCTCGGGCGGTCCGGCCTTCAGCAGCGGGAGCGCCACGGCCGCGGCCGCCGGCGCCTGCGGATGCCCGTACGGCGGGGGCGGGGCGAGGGCGGCCAGCACGATCCGCTCCGCCGGGTCGGGCACGGCCTCCAGCAGCTCTTCCTCCGGGAGCACGGAGGCCAGCACAGCGGCCCGCTCCCACGGGTCGGCGGTCCGTCTCAGCAGCAGCCCGACGTGCCGTCCCCGCCACTTCCTCGGGCGCAGGTCGGCCCTGGCCTCCAGCAGTCCGCGGTCCGCCGGAGGTGCGACCCCGCGCAGCCGCGCCGGCTCCCGCGCCGCGAACTCCCGCAGCTCCGCGGTCAGGTAGAGCCACACCACCGCCCGGTAGCGGTTGATCCGGTAGCCGACCGGGGTGAGGTGCCCGCAGCGGGCGAGCCGGGTGAACCGGCTCGGTCCGACTCCCAGCACCCCGGCCGCCGCCTCCGCGCCGGCCACGGTCGCCACCCGCTCGCGCAGCGCCTGGGATCCGCCCTCGCCCGGTCGGCTTTCGGCGGCCCTGACCCGGTCCAGCTCGGCCCGGGCGTAGCGGGCGGCCCGACCGGGCGCCGACGGCCCGGCCCGCACGATCCCCAGCTGCACGGCCCGGGCGAACTCACCCCGGGTCAGCCCCAGTTCCCCGGCGGCCTGCACACCGCCCACCAGGACCTCGCCAGGGCCGCCGGCAGGCACGGCATCCCGGAGCGCGGCGCCGGCCCCGGCCCCCGACTGCGTCGCCATCGTCGCCATGGCCGTCGTCATGGCCGTCGTCATAGTCGTCGTCATCATCATCACGGTCTCCCCCACGAGCATCGATCACTCTGTGTGAAGACCGTAACTCAGAGCGACGACTCCCCGCGGCCCCTGTGGAAAACCTCGAAACGACCCCGACGACCCCGACGACCCCGACGACCTGGCCGGCCTCAGCCGCCGGTGACCCGCCGCTCCGCGACCCCCAGGTGCTCGCCCACCCGGTTGACCAGCAGCGTCATCTCGTACGCGACCTGCCCGATGTCCGCCTCCGCGGCGCTCAGCACGCACAGGGAGCTGCCCGCGCCCGCGGCCATGACGAAGAGCACCCCTTCGTCGTACTCGACCATCGTCTGCCGGACCTCCCCGGCCCGGAAGTGCCGCCCCGACCCCTTGGCCAGGCTCTGCAGTCCGGCCGCCACGGCCGCCAGGTGCTCCGCGTCCTCCCGCGCCAGCCCGGCGCTCGCGCCCGTCACCAGCCCGTCGTTGGACAGCACCACCGCATGCCGCACCTGCTGGACCCTGCGCGTCAGATCGTCCAGCAGCCAGTCGAGCTGCTTGTCCAGTGCCATTCCGAGCCCCTCCCCGTCGACGCGCCCGCATGGCCGCGCCGTGCCCCGCATAGTCGTCCCGCAAGCCTTCCCCACCAGTGCCTTTCCGGCAAGGAGGATGTCCTCATGGCGAAGAAGATGACGCAAGAGGAATGGCGGGCGTTCGTCTCCCACTCCACCCGCACCGGAAAGCTCTCCACCGTCCGCGAGGACGGCAGTCCCCACATCGCTCCGATCTGGTTCGTGCTCGACGGCGACTCCTTCGTGTTCAACACCGGCAGGGACACGGTGAAGGGACGGAACCTGGCCCGTGACGGGCGGGTCGCGCTGTGCGTGGACGACGACCGGCCGCCGTTCTCCTACGTGATCCTCCAGGGCCGCGCCGAGATCAGCGAGCACGCCGACGACCCGGACGGGATCCTGCACTGGGCCACCCGGATCGGCTCCCGCTACATGGGCGAAGAGCGCGGGGAGGCCTTCGGCCGGCGCAACGCAGTCCCCGGCGAGCTCCTCGTCCGCGTCCCCATCGACAAGGTGATCGCCATGGCCGGGATCGCGGACTGACCGACCCCGGTCCCCGACTCCGGTTCCCAGACCTCGGTTCCCCGACCCCGGCACCCCGACCCCGGTTCCCCGGCCCGTGCCGCCGCGCCGGTTCACACCGAATCGGCCTGCGGCTCCACCGAGTCCAGCAGCCGGGCGGTGTGCACCCGCCCGGCGTACTCGACCAGCCTGATCAGCACTTCCTTCCCCGAGTCCTTGTCCCGCGCGTCGCACAGCACCACCGGCGTGCCCTGGTCCAGGTCCAGTGCCCTCGACACGTCGTGGGCCCCGTAACGCCGTGCGTCGGTGAAGCAGTTGACGGCCACCACGAACGGGATGCGCCGGTGCTCGAAGTAGTCCACCGCCGGGAAGCAGTCCTCCAGCCGCCGCGTGTCCGCGAGCACCACCGCGCCCAGCGCCCCCTGGGACAGCTCGTCCCACAGGAACCAGAACCGGTCCTGGCCCGGTGTGCCGAACAGGTAGAGGGACAGTCCGGAGCGGATCGTGATCCGCCCGAAGTCCATGGCCACGGTGGTGGTCGTCTTCTGGTCCACCCCGCCCGTGTCGTCGACGAGTTCGCCCGCCTCGCTCAGCAGCTCCTCCGTGCGCAGCGGCCTGATCTCGCTCACCGCGCCGACCAGCGTGGTCTTGCCGACCCCGAAGCCGCCGGCGACCAGGATCTTCAGCGCGAGCGCGGCCAGTTCGGGGTCGTCCCCGGGACCGGGATCCGCCGGTCCGTCGTCGTGCAGTCCCATCACAGCGCTCGCAATCCCTCGATGACTTCCCGCAGAATCCGCTCGTCCGGCAGCTGTGCGGGCGGTACCGGCCTGCTGACCTTGACGTGCCCGCCCTCCAAGAGGTCGCCGAGGAGCACCCGCACCACCCCCACGGGCAGGTCGGCGTCGGCGGCGAGCTCCGCCACCGACTGGGTCTCGGACCGGCAGAGTCCGAGCAGGGCCCGGTGTTCCGGGCCGAGCAGCGACTCGGCGGCCGCGTCGGTGCCCTCCGGATCCACGACGACCAGTGCGATCAGGTCGAAGCGGACCCCGTGGGGCCCCGGCTTCGTACGCCCGCCGGTCATCGCGTACGGACGGACGAGCGGGCCCGCGTCGGCGTCGTACCACTGGCCGTTCATGTGCCGGACCGCCGCCCTCAGCCGGCGGCCGGCGGCCGCGCCGCGAACCGGGGCGGGGTGTAGAGGTGCTCGCCGACCTGCTTCACCAGGCGGGCCATCTCGTAGGCGATCAGCCCGATGTCGGCCCCGGCGCCGCTGAGCACGGCCAGACAGGATCCGTCCCCGGCGGCCGCGACGAAGAGGAAGCCGTCGTCCATCTCGACCATCGTCTGGCGCACGCCCCCGGCGTGGAAGTGCCGGCCCGCGCCCTTGGCCAGGCTGTGGAAGCCTGAGGCCACGGCGGCCAGGTGCTCGGCGTCCTCGCGGCTGAGCCCGCTCGAGGCGCCCACCGGCAGGCCGTCGTTGGACAGCACCACCGTGTGCCGGACCTCCCGGACCCGGACCACCATGTCGTCCAGCAGCCAGTCCAGCTCACCCGATCTGCGGACGCCCCCGTCGAGGCCGATCCTCTGGTGTTCGATCATCACACTTCTCCTTTGCTGCCTGCGCTGCCTTCACGGCCTTCACGGCCTTCGCGACCGTCGCGTACCTCGCGGCCCGCGTGCGGGGAGTTCTCCTGGGCGCCGCGGACCCAGCCGTCCCGGTACGCGGCCATCCGGTCCCGGGCCTGCTCCGGGCTGCGCCCGGGCGGATCGCCGGCGGGGGGCGCGCCCGCCGGGGCCTTGGGGGCGGGCGTCTCGCGCAGCTGCGGGACCAGGCTGGCCTGGCGGACCCGGCGCGGGAGTTCCGTCACGGAGGCGGAGGGGGGCGCGGCGACGTGCGCACCCGTGAGCGCGCCGCCCGCGGTGCGCGGCCTCAGTGCGGCCACCGGGGCGGGCCGGGGCTCCGGCCGGACGGACCCGGGGCCGGAGTCCGCGAGCCCGCGCGCGTCCTCCCGTACGACGGTCATCGCGGGCGGCTGCTCCGCCCTCCCGGCCGCCGGTGGCTTCGCGGCCGGTGCCGTGGCCGGTACGGGGGCCGGCGGCGCGGTCCGTGCCTCGGCGGCGGCGGCCCCGGCCCGGGGCTCGGGCTCCGGGGCGCCGGCCGTGATCGCGCCCTGGAGCATGGAGTTCGGCAGCAGCACCACGGCGGTGGTGCCCCCGTACGGCGAGGGGCGCAGGTGCACCTTCACACCGTGCCGGGACGAGAGGCGGCTGACGACGAAGAGACCGAGCCGGTCGCTGTCGAAGAGGTCGAGCGCCTCGGACTGCTCGATGCGCCGGTTGGCGTCGCTCAGGGTCTCGCGGCCCATGCCGAGGCCGCGGTCCTCGATCTCCAGGACGTATCCGGCGCCGACCGGTTCGCCGCTGACCCGGACCTTGGTGTGCGGCGGGGAGAACTGGGCGGCGTTCTCGATGAGTTCGGCCAGCAGGTGGGTGAGGTCGGCGACGGCGCCGCCGACCACGGCGGCCTCCGCGAGCTGGCGCACCTCGACCCGGGGGTACTCCTCGATCTCGGAGACGGCGGCCCGTACGACGTTCGTGAGCGGCACCGGCATCCGCCAGGCCCGGCCGGGGGCCGCGCCCGAGAGGATGATCAGGCTCTCGGCGTGGCGGCGCATCCGGGTGGTCAGGTGGTCGAGGCGGAACAGGTCGCCGAGCTCGTTCGGGTCGTCCGCTCGCCGTTCCATGGAGTCGAGCAGGGTGAGCTGCTTGTGTACGAGGACCTGGCTGCGGCGGGCGAGGTTGACGAACACCCCGGAGACGCCGCTGGCCAGCTCGGCCCGTTCGACGGCGGCGCTGAGGGCGGCCCGGTGGACGGTGGCCAGCGCCTCGCCGACCTGGGTGATCTCGTCGTCGGCGGGCGGCCCGGCCGACGTCTCGGCGGCGACGTCGATCTCTTCGGCCCGGCCCGCCCTGAGGCGCTCCATGGCGTCCGGGAGTTTGCGGTGGGCGATCTCCAGCGCCGTGTTGCGCAGCGAGACCAGCTCCACGACCAGGACGCGGCCGATGCGCACGGAGATGACCAGCGAGGCGGCGACGGCGGCCAGGCCCAGCAGCACGGCGGCTCCGGCCGGGCTGAGTGCCCCCTCGGCGAACGGATCGGCCCGGTCGGCGGCCGCGGCATGCGCGGCCCCCTCGATCTCGTGCATCGAGGCGGCGATGCCGGTGTGGGCGGCCTCCCATCCGGCGGGCACCCCGCGCGCGTCCTTGGCGGCGCCGGCCGCCAGCGCCCGGTCCTCGGCGGCGGTGAGGTCGGCGTAGGCGGCGCTCTTGGCGACGGACTGCCAGGCGTCCTGCTGGTCGGGCGGCAGGTCGCGGGCAGCGGCGGCGGTGAGGGCGCGGCGGGTGTCGATCGTGCCGGTCAGCTGGCGAAGCGTTTCAGCGCTGCGCGGGCCTGGTACGGCGAGCAGCGCGTCCTCCCGGGAGAGGAGCTCCGCGGCCCGGGCGAATTCCAGCAGGACCCGGGAGTCGGGGCCGAGTTCGGCGTCCTGTCCGCCGGTCAGGGCGCCGCCGACGGCGAGGGCCGAGTCGACCACGCGGGTGTAGATCTCGTAGGCGGCTTCGGGGGTGGCGCGGCGCCCGGTGATGTCCTTGCGGGCGGACTCCAGCGCCTCGGCCTCGGTGACGAACGCGCCGAGGCGGACCACGATGTCCGAGCCGTAGTTGCCGGAGTCCGCGGCGGTGTTGCGGTCTCCGAGCCGCAGCCGCCGGACGGCGGCCTCGGTGCGCCGGGCCTGCTGGTCCAGGGCGGCCGGGTCGGCGCCGGGATCGGCGAGGAGGCGGACGGCGGCCCGCCGCTCGGCCTGGATCTCGGTGACGGCGGCGGCGACGGGGGTGCGTATCTCGGCGTCGACCTGCTGGACGCGGGTGAGCCGGGCGATGTCCTGGGCGGTGCTGACGGTGGCGAAGGCCCAGAGGGCGAGCAGGGAGACGACGGGGACCATCAGCAGCGAGACGATCTTCGCGCGGACGGTGGCGGGGCGCAGCCGCAGCCGGGGGCGCCGGTCGTACGGCGGGGCGGGCGGGGCGGGCTGGTGGAGGGCCTGCTCGGGGTGTTCGTCGGCCGGCGGTCCGGCGTGGGCGCGGCGGCCCGTTCCCGCGCCGTGGCCGCGGCCGCCCGCCGGCGCGGGGAGCCGCGGCGCCGCTGCTTCCGGTTGTCTGCGGGGTGTGCGCATGGGCTCCTCGTTCCGGGGCGGTACCGACGGGTGCGGGTGGTTCGGCCGGCGGGTGGTTCGACGTACGGGTCGTTCGACGTGCGGGCGGATCGGCCTGCGGTGGTTCGGCGCGGGCGACGGCAGGTTGGGCGTGCGGCGGGGGTCAGTGGGCGGCCGCCGTGCGCTCCCCCAGGTTCCGGACGGAGTCGGACGCGGCCCGTTCGTCGGCGGTCGGCGACAGGGCGACGAAGGCGGCGGTGATGAACAGGTACGAGCCCAGCCCGACGGCGAGCGGGAAGATGAACTGCATGGCGGTGGCCCCGGGCAGCGCGGCGTCCGAGGGAGTGACGCTGACGGCGACGGCGGTCATCCCGGTGTAGTGCATGCTGCTGACGGCGGCGCCCATGACGAGGGAGGCGACGGCCACGGCCACCGGCGACTTGATGTTGAGCGCGGCCCACAGGGCGGCGGTGGCCGCGACCACGGCGATGGCGACGGAGAGGCCGACGGTGAGCGGGTCGTAGCTGACGCGGCCGTGCAGCCGCAGGGCGGCCATGCCCAGGTAGTGCATGCTGGCGACGCCGAGGCCGGTGGTGAGGCCGCCCAGGACCAGGGCCCGGCCGCGTTCCTTGCCGTAGCCGACGGCGAACACCCCCGCGCCGACGACCAGCATGGCGACGACCAGGCTGAGGACGGTGAGCGGCACGTTGTAGTGGATCTCGGTGCCGGTGACGTCGAAGCCGAGCATCGCGACGAAGTGCATCGTCCAGATGCCGGTGCCGATCGCGGAGGCCGCGGTGAGCAGCCAGTTGCGCCGGGAGGCGCCCGTCGCGGCGAGCGCGCGGACGGTGCAGCGCAGCCCGAGGGCGGCGCCGATGGAGGCCATCACGTATGACAGCACGGGTGTCAGCCAGCCGTAGGCGGCGTGGTCCAGGTGTCCCAGGTGTCCCATGGCCACCGGACGCTAGTCCGGGTGAGGGCGCGAACAGGGGGAGCATTTCGAAAGCCGCTGTAACTGCTGGAATATGACAGAGATACGTTCATGTTCGATCACGCCGCGTGCCACCTTGCACACGGTCCGCAGGCCCGTGCCCGCCCCGCCGGTGGGGGATCATGGGCGCATGAGCGAAGACCACACACACGTGCAGGAGTTCTTCGGAGCGCGCGCCGCCGACTGGGACCGCAAGTTCCCCGACGACGCGCCCGCCTTCGCGACCGCCGTCGCCGAGTTCGGACTGCGGGCCGGGGACCGCGTGCTCGACGCGGGGTGCGGAACCGGGCGGGCGCTGACCGCGCTGCGCGCCGCCGTCGGACCCGCCGGTGTCGTCCTCGGGGTCGATCTCACCCCGCAGATGCTGGCCGCCGCGCAGCGGGCGGGCCGGCGCGCCCAGGGTGCGCTGCTGCTGGCGGACGTGGCCCGGCTGCCGCTGCGCGACGGGGCGCTGGACGCGGTGTTCGCCGCCGGACTCGTCGCGCACCTGCCCGACCCGGACGCGAACCTGCGCGAACTGGCCCGGGTGGTCCGCCCCGGCGGCCGGCTCGCGGTGTTCCACCCGATCGGGCGAGCGGCCCTCGCCGCCCGGCAGGGCCGCGAGCTGACCCCGCAGGACATGCGGGCCGAGCACAACCTCGGCCCGCTGCTGGCCCGTTCGGGCTGGGAGATGACCTCGTACGCCGACGAGGACGCCCGCTTCCTGGCCCTGGCCGTACGCCGCGGCTGACATCTGCGCCGTACGTCGGCCCCTTGCCCGGGATGCGCGGACGTGCCCGGGATCACGCCGGAGGCTGAGCCTCGGCTCCGGCGGGCCGGCGGGGATGCGGAACGGGGCAGCCGCCCCTGCCGGGCACGGGGAAGGTGCCGAGCTCACCCACGTCGTACCCGCCCGGGTAGCTCTTGATCTCCGGGTTCTGCCGGCCGTAGTGCGGGGCCTTGCGCGGGGGCAGCAGCCGTACCGCGCGGCCGCGCAGCCGCAGGGCGCCCTGGACCAGCCGGCGCACCCGGGGGTGCGGGCGGGCGAACCGGAAGGCGTCCAGCAGCGGCTCGTCCAGGAGGGCGAGGCCCGCGCCGCGGACCGCGGGGGCGAGCGGCGCCGGGTACCAGGAGGCCATCAGGTCGAGCGTGGAGTCCGCGACCCCGCGGGCGCCCTCGTCCCAGCCGAACCACTCCTCCTCGTAGGCGTCGAGGGTGGACTCGAACTCCTCGAAGGAGCCGGGAAGGTCCGTGATGCCCAGTTGGCCGCCCAGGGTGGCGTAGTAGTTCGCGGAGGCCCGGCGCTCGTGGTGGGTCAGCGGGCGCCAGCCATACGCGTCCAGCCAGCGCGACGGAATCACCACGAACGTGCACAGGACGTAGCGCATGTCCTCGTTGGAGATGTCGTAGCTGCGGTGCATCTGGTTGACGCGGCGGATCGCGGTGCGCGCGGTGTCGTGCTCGAAACCGTGCTCCACGATGGCGTCGAGGAGCAGCGCGGTGTCGTCGTAGCGCTTCTGGGTGCGGTCCGTGAACTCGCCGGTCTCGGCCAGGAGACCGCCGATGGAGGGGACGGCGTAGGTGCGGAACAGGGCGAGCTCCAGGGCCCGGGCGAAGTCCCACGGGAACTCGTAGGCCGCGGTGAGCCGGTAGATGGCCGCGAAGTCCTGGTCGGGATCGAGACGGAGGATCTCCCTCAGCCGGTCGTAACGCTGCACCGGGTGTCCCTTTCTGTGGCGGGCTGCCAACTCTACGTGCAGGTAGCGGCCTTGGAAATCGTCGGCCGCAGACCCTCGACGGGTGGGTTACCCGCTGGTTAGGGTGCGCCGACGAGAGAGCTACCGGGAGGCCAGGTGTCCGACGACGAGGGTGGCGGCTCGCTGTACGTGCTGACCGCCGTGCTGCTGACCCCCGCGCAGTTCCCCAGCGTCCTGGGCGACGACTTCCCCGAGGCCTGCTCCCTGCTGGGCGTGGCGCCGAACGGGGAGGGCTACGGGCTGGTGCTCGGCCAGGACGAGGAGGGCGCGCGCTGGACGGTCGTCGTGGACGACGTGTCGCTCGTGGCCGCGGCCATCGCCTCCTGGGACTGCGGGATGGACTACGACCTGTCCCCGGACGAGCGGTCGATCGTGGTCTCGCTGGCGGGCTGGCCGCTGGAGCTGTCGGTGGCGGCCTCCGGGATTCCCGAACCGCACGATCCGGAGCAGGGCGCGGACGGCACCGGGCGGGTGCCGCTGGCTCCGCCCTCGGCGCAGAGCTGGGGGCCGGTGCAGCGGCGGATGGCCGCGGACCAGATCGCCCGGCAGTGGGACGACTGGCGCGAGCGCGAGGCGCTGGACGGCGGGGCGGCCGCTGCCGCGCATCCGGGGCTGGCGCGGGCGCTGGCGGAGGCCCAGGCGTACACGCTGGCCCCACCGCCGCCCGGCAGGGTGCGCTCCTCCTTCGCGGCCGCGGAGGCCCGGACCCTGCGGGCGGACGGTCCCGGCTGGTCGCTGGTGGCCCGTACGGGTGACGCCGCCTTCGTCCTGCTCGACGAGGAGCCGAGCGGGGTGATCGGGGTGCCGCGCGACGGGGAGACGGACCTGCCGGAGCTGCTGGCGGCGCTGGACCGCGTCGCGGTGCGCCCGGTGTGAACACGCACGGACAGCCCGGGGGAAGCGGGAGGAACGGGGAAGCCATGACGGTGGAGTGCGAGCCGGTGGGCGTGGTCGTGGGCGGCCGCGCGGAGGTGGCCGACGACGACTGGGGGCGCGAGAGCGCGGTGATCCGCCTGGACGCCGGCCGGTTCGGCCCGGAGGCGCTGTACGGGCTGGAGGACTTCTCGCACGTCGAGGTCGTCTACCACTTCGACCGGGTGCCGGCGGAGAAGGTCGAGACGGGCGCGCGCCGCCCCCAGGGCAACCCGGACTGGCCGCTGGTCGGCATATTCGCCCAGCGCGGCAAGAACCGGCCGAACCGGCTCGGCGTCTCGCGGTGCCGGGTGGTGAAGGTGGACGGCCTCGATGTCCACGTGGAGGGCCTCGACGCGGTGGACGGTACGCCCGTACTCGATCTGAAGCCGTACATGGAAGAGTTCGGCCCCCGCGGCGAACTGCGGCAGCCGCAGTGGGCGACGGCGCTGATGCACGGCTACTACTGAGCGGGCCGCCGGGCACCGTCCCGCCCGAGGACAGCGGCGGGACCGGCGCCGGCCCGCGCGCCCGGCGTCGGCCTCGGGGCCGCCGGAGCGGCCCCCGGGGCCGTCAGCGGCCTATCTGTTTCCTGGAAGCGCCCCGCAGACGACGCCGCTGAGAGGGGTCCAGCAGGAGATAGGCGGCCGCGGGCACACCGATCAGGACCAGCAGCCCCGCCCAGAACCCGACCGCCCAGAACAACACGATGGCTGCCGCGACTCCGGCAACCGCCACCTTTCCGCTCGTGGACATCTGCGGACACCTCCACCCGTCGTCGACCACTACCCCCCTCAACGCACCGCCGCGATCCCGCGTTCCCGGACGCCCCGACCGCCTGCGAAGTGACCCGGGTCACGGCCGGGCCTGAACCTCCGGGCCCGCTCGGTGGGGTAACCTCGGCCGCCCCGAACCCCCGGTAACCCCCGGTAGTCAAGCGTGAGGAATGCGTGCTCCCCGAGATCTCCGGCCTGATCCACTGCTCGGCCGTCTTCCTTCCCGCCGACCCCGCCCGCGACGGGCGGATCGCCCTCTGGCAGCCGGACGGCCGGGCTCCGGGCGCGGGCTCCCACGAGGAGCTCCGCGTCGTCACCGCCGACCTGCGGCGGACCGCAGTGACCGCCCTCGTGCTGCCCGTCGGCGAGGCCCTGCCGCTGCTCACGCGCGCCCGTACCGCGGCCGCCGGCACCGCGGCCGCCGGTACCGCGGCCGCCGGCACCGGGGCCGTCGTCCCCTCCGCGAGTACGGCGTTCTGGGGCGCCGCCGCCCTGCTGGCCCTGCGCTTCCTCGCCCGCGGGCAGCTCCTGCCCGGGCTGAGTCCCGCCGGCCACGACGCCTGGCGGACCGGCCCCCTGGACACCGCCGACCTCGAAGAGGTGCGGGAACTGGCCGCCGCCATGCCGCCCGAGGCCCACTGCCTGCCCCTGGACCCGGAGGGCCCGCCGCGGCTGCCCGCCCCCGAGCCGCTGCTGCGCGCCTTCCTCGACGCCGTCGCCGACACCCTGCCCCGCTCCCCCGCCGCCCCCGCGGCGGCCGCCGGGCCCGCCTACGCCGCCCGCCCGCCCCGCCCGCACCCCGAACTGCGCGACTGGGCCGCCGAGGTGGCCTCCGGCCACGACGCCGGCGTGCGCATCTCCCTGCGGATCGAGCTCGACGACCTCCTAGGCGGGCTCGGCCGCGCGCCTGCCGGCGCCGCCGACGGCTCCCCCGAGGCGGCCCCCGGCTTCCGGGCCGTCCTCCAGATGCACGGACCGGCCGACGCCGCGCTGGTCGCCGACGCCGCCGATGTCTGGGCCGGAACGGGAGCGGCCGCGGCCGCCTTCCCGCCCGGAGCCCGGATGGACGCCCTGCGCGCCCTGCGCCGGGCCGCCCGGCTGTGGCCCCCGCTCGGCCCGCTGCTCACCGCCGCCGTACCGGATTCCGTGGTGCTCGCCGACGAGGAGGTCACCGAACTGCTCGGCGGGGCCTGTGCTGCCCTGGCCGCCGACGGGGTGCAGGTGCACTGGCCGCGCGGCCTCGCCCGTACCCTCACCGCCCGCGCCGTGGTGGGCTCGCCGGGTTCGTCGGGTTCACCGGGTTCACCGGGTTCACCGGGTTCACCGGGTTCACCGGGTTCCTCGGAATCGCGGGGTTCCTCGGAATCGCGGGGTTCCCGCACCTCGCCGGGCCCCGATTCGTACGCCGATTCCACGCCGTCCGCCCTCCCCTCCGGCCTGCTCTCCCCCGGCGCCCTGCTCTCCTTCAGCTGGCGCTACGCCCTCGGCGGCCAGGACGACCTCACCCGCGCCGAACTCGACCGCCTCGCCGAGGCGAAGCGCCCGCTGGTCCGGCTGCGCGACCAGTGGGTCCTGATCGACCCGGCCGAGGCCCGCCGGGCCCGCGCCCGGCGGGACAGCAAGCTCACGGCCGCCGACGCGCTGGCCGCCGTACTCACTGGTTCGGCGGAGATCGACGGCGAGCGGGTCGAGGTGGCGGCAGCCGGCGCGCTCGAACGGCTGCGGGCGCGGCTGACCGCCGATCCGCAGGAGCCGGGCGGCCCCGCCGTCCCCCAGCCCCCCGAGCTGCGGGCCACCCTGCGCGACTACCAGCTGCGCGGACTGCGCTGGCTGGACCGGATGACCTCGCTCGGCCTCGGCGCCTGCCTCGCCGACGACATGGGCCTCGGCAAGACCGTCACCGTGATCGCCCTGCACCTGCACCGCAACCGCGACGGCGACGGCGACGGCGACGGCCGCGACCCTGTCCGCCCCCGCCCCCACCCCGCGCCCACGCTCGTGGTCTGTCCCGCGTCCCTGCTCGGCAACTGGCAGCGCGAGATCGAGAAGTTCGCCCCCGGTACGCCCGTGCGCCGCTACCACGGCCCCGCCCGCACCCTCGCGGGCCTCGGCGGCGGCTTCGTCCTGACCACCTACGGCACGATGCGCGCGGACGCGCCCGTCCTCGCCGCCACCGGCTGGGGCATGGTCGTCGCCGACGAGGCCCAGCACGTCAAGAACCCGCACTCCTCCACCGCGAAGGCCCTGCGCACCATCCCGGCCCCGGCGCGCGTCGCGCTCACCGGCACTCCCGTCGAGAACAACCTCTCCGAGCTGTGGGCCGTCCTCGACTGGACCACGCCCGGGCTCCTCGGCCGCCTCGGCGCCTTCCGCACCCGCTACGCCGAGCCCGTCGAGAGCGGCCGCGACCCGCAGGCGGCGGCCCGGCTGAGCGCCCTGGTCCGCCCGTTCCTGCTGCGCCGCAAGAAGTCGGACCCCGGCATCGCGCCCGAGCTGCCGCCGAAGACCGAGACCGACCACCCCGTCGCCCTCAGCCGCGAACAGACCGTGCTGTACGAGGCGGTCGTACGCGAGACGCTCGCCGCGATCGCCGAATCGGACGGGATGGAGCGGCGCGGCCTCGTCGTCAAGCTGCTGACCTCCCTCAAGCAGATCTGCAACCACCCGGCGCAGTACGCGAAGGAGCAGGCCGGCGCCCGTTCCGGCAAGCTGGACCTGCTCGACGAACTCCTCGGCACGATCCTCGCGGAGGGCGGCTCGGTGCTCGTCTTCACCCAGTACGTGGCGATGGCCCGGATCCTGGAGAAGCACCTCGCCGGACGCGGGATCGCCTCGCAGCTGCTGCACGGCGGGACGCCGGTGCCGCGCCGCGAGGAGCTCGTCGACCGCTTCCAGGCGGGCGAAGTCCCCGTGTTCCTGCTCTCCTTGAAGGCCGCGGGCACCGGCCTCAACCTCACCCGCGCCGGCCACGTCGTCCACTTCGACCGCTGGTGGAACCCGGCCGTCGAAGAGCAGGCCACCGACCGCGCCTACCGGATCGGCCAGACCCAGCCCGTCCAGGTCCACCGGATCATCGCCGAGGGCACGGTCGAGGAGCGGATCGCCCGGCTCCTGGAGCGCAAGCGGGCCCTCGCGGACGCCGTGCTCGCGGGCGGCGAGGGCGCGCTGACCGAACTGACCGATGCCGAACTGGCCGACCTCGTGGCGCTGCGCCCGACCCCCGGGAGTGACGGATGAGCCCCCGCGACCCGAACCGGAACCCGTACGCGGCCTCGTCCTCGTCCTCGTCCTCGTCCTCGTACGAGAAGACCTTCCCGGCCCTCCCGGCCGCCTCCGGCCGCGGCTTCGCCCGTACCTGGTGGGGTCACGCGTGGCTGCGCGCCCTGGAGGACAGCGCGCTCGACGGGGAGCAGGTCAGGCAGGGGCGCCGGTACGCGCGGGCGGGGTCGGTCGGGGCCGTGACCGTGCGCCCGGGCGGGCTGACGGCGGTGGTGCGCGACCGGGACGGGACGGCGCACCGGACGGACGTGCTCGTCCAGGAGTTCACCGGAGCACAATGGGACCGGCTGCTGGGCGTGGCGGCCGGGGAGTCGGGGTACATCGCGGCGCTGCTGGACCGTGAGGTGCCCCCGGAGCTGGCCGAGGACGCGGCGGCGGCCGGGGCGGACCCGCTGCCCGGGATCGGGGACCTCGACCCGCGCTGCGACTGCGGCGAGTGGGACCACTGCCCGCACACGGCGGCGCTCTGCTACCAGGTGGCCCGGCTGCTGGACCAGGATCCGTTCGTGCTGCTGCTCCTGCGCGGGCGCGGCGAACGGGCGCTGCTCGGGGAGCTGGAGGAGCGCAGCAGCGCGGAGGCGGAGGCTCCGCGGGCGGCGGGGGACGAGGGGGTTGCGGCGGCGGAGGCCTTCGCGGCGCGGGCCGTCCTGCCGGCGCTGCCCGCGCTGCCGGAGCTGCCGCAGGCGGCGGGCCAGCCGCCGACGCTGGACACCGAGGCCGAAGCGGACGGGCTGGACGTGGACGCGGTGGAGTTCCTGGCGCAGGCGGCCGCGTCGGAGGCGTACCGGCTGCTCGCGGAAGCGCTGGCTCCGGGCCATGCCGACCGGGTTCCTCCGGCTCCTCTCACGGCTGCCGAGGACGCCGTACGGCTCACGGCCGAGGCCGGTGACATCCGGCTCCGCGCCCGCCTGTCCGCGGCTGCCGGACGTGACCGGGTGGAGACGGAGCGGGCCGTACTGGCCTGGGGCTTCGGCGGGGCCCCGGCGCTCGCCGCGCTGGAGGACGACTGGACGCCGGACCGGACCACGCTGGCCCGGGCCCGGGCGGAGCTGGCGGCGGCCTGGGCGGACGAGGAGGCTCCGGTGCTTCGGCGGGTCCGCGCGCGCTGGACGGAGGCGGACACCGGGCGCCAGCTCCGGCTGGGCCGGGAGGGCCGCTGGTGGCCGTACCGCCGCGAGGCGGACCGCTGGGTCCCGGCCGGCCCGTCCGCCCCGGACCCGGCCTCGGCCCTGACGACCGATCCGGCGTAGGGCCGGGCCGGCCCAGGACCCGGCAGGTTGGGGCCGTGCTCGTGGGTTTCGGTTCGGACTGGCCGGTGTACCGCTTGTCGCGGGCCGGTCGCGGGACGACGATGGGGGCGCTCCGGGTACCGCGGCGGCACGGGAGGGTGGACATGGACGATCCTTCGGTGGCCCTGCCGGGCGGGACCGACCCCGCCGAGCGCACCCGCGAACTGCGGCGGGCGCATGCCGCGTTCACCCGGGACGGGCGGGTCGAGGCCCCGGTCCGCGCGGTGATCGCGCGGTCCTGGCGGCGCTGCGCCCGGGCCCGGGTCAGCCCGGAGTGCGTCCCCCGGGTGGAGCTGGCCGAGGCGCAGCTGCGCCCGTACCGCGAGGAGCACCCGATGGCCCGGGTGATGCCGCTGTTCCGGGATCTCGTCGGCGCGTTCGCGGCGAACGGGGCGCACCTGCTGGCGGTGTGCGACGCGCAGGGCAGGCTGCTGTGGGTGGAGGGCGAGCCGGGCACGCTGCGGCGGGCGGAGGGGCTCGGGTTCGTGCCCGGCGCGCGCTGGGCGGAGACGGCGATGGGCACCAACGCGCCCGGTACGGCGGTGGCGGTGGGCGAGCCCGTCCAGGTCTTCGGGGCCGAGCACTTCAGCCGGCGGGTCCATCCGTGGACCTGCGCGGCGGCCCCGGTGCGCGATCCGCGGACGGGCGGGCTGCTGGGTGCGGTGGACATCACCGGCGGCGACGGGCTCGCCCACCCCCATTCGCTCGCCTTCGTGCAGGCGGTCGCGCGGGCGGCGGAGGCGCAGCTGGCCCTGCTCGACCCCGGACCGCCGGCGGCGGGCGACACGCTCACCGCGCTCGGTCAGGACGAGGCGCTGCTGGTGGCGGGAGGCCGCCGGGTGCGGCTGGGGCGGCGGCACAGCGAGATCATGGTCCTGCTGGCGCAGCATCCGGCGGGGTTGTCGGGCGAGGAGCTGGCGATCGCCCTGTACGAGGACGAGTCGGTGTCACCGGTGACGTTGCGCGCCGAAATGTCCCGGCTGCGCACGCTACTGGGGCCGTCGGCGCCTCTCTCCCGGCCCTATCGGACGGCCGGTCCGCTGGCGGCCGACTTCACGGCGCTGACCCGGAACCTGGCCGCCGGCGCGGTCTCGGCCGCGCTCCACCGGTATCCCGGGCCGCTGCTGCCCGCCTCCACCGCGCCGGGCATCGTCCGGCTCCGGCGGCGGATCGAGGACCAGGCGCGGGCCGCGGTGATCGCCCGCGCGGACGCCGGGCTGCTGACCGACTGGGTGTGCAGTCCGTGGGGCGCGGACGACCCGGAGGCGTGGCGGGCGCTGGCGTCGGCGCTGCCGCCCGCGGACCGGTCGGCCGCGCTGGCCCGCGTACGCGCCCTGGACGGGGAGCTCGGCGCGTACGGGGTTCCCGTACGGCAGCCCGGGCGGCCGGGCGGCCGCGGGCGTGCAACGTATCCGCAACCTGCCCGCTCCTAGCCTCCCCTCGAGCGCCGTCCGGCGGTGGCCGGCGCCCGGCAAGGGGAGGTAGACCATGGCCCGTTACGCTGCGCCCGGTACCGAAGGGGCGCTCATGTCGTACGCACCCCGCTACGGCCACTTCATCGGCGGCGAGTACGCCGAGCCCGCCCGGGGCGGCTACTTCGCGAACCCGTCCCCCGTCACCGGGGAGGCCTTCACGGAGGTGGCGCGCGGTACGGCGGAGGACGTGGAGCGGGCCCTGGACGCGGCGCACGCGGCGGCGCCCGCCTGGGGGCGGACCTCCGTCACGGAGCGGTCCTCGATCCTGCTGCGCATCGCGGACCGGATGGAGCAGAACCTGGAGGCCCTCGCGGTCGCGGAGAGCTGGGAGAACGGCAAGCCCGTCCGCGAGACCCTGGCCGCCGACATACCCCTGGCGATCGACCAGTTCCGCTACTTCGCGGGGGCGCTGCGGGCGCAGGAGGGGGCCCTGAGCCAGCTCGACGACGACACGGTGGCCTACCACTTCCACGAACCGCTGGGCGTGGTCGCCCAGATCATCCCGTGGAACTTCCCGATCCTGATGGCCGTGTGGAAGCTGGCCCCGGCGCTGGCCGCGGGGAACACGGTGGTGCTCAAGCCCGCCGAGCAGACCCCGGCGTCGGTGCACTACTGGCTGAGCCTGGTCGCGGACCTGCTGCCGCCGGGCGTGGTGAACATCGTCAACGGCTTCGGCGAGGAGGCCGGGAAGCCGCTGGCCTCCAGCCCGCGCGTCGCGAAGGTCGCCTTCACCGGGGAGACCTCGACCGGCCGGCTGATCATGCAGTACGCGGCCGAGCACCTGAAGCCGGTCACCCTGGAGCTCGGCGGCAAGAGCCCGAACCTGTTCTTCGACGACATCTGGACGACCGACGACGACCTGCGCGACAAGGCCCTGGAGGGGTTCACCATGTTCGCCCTCAACCAGGGCGAGGTGTGCACCAGTCCGTCGCGCGCCCTGATCGAGCGGGGCCGGTACGGGGACTTCCTGGACGCGGCGGTGGCGCGCACGGAACTGATCGTGCCGGGGCATCCGCTGGACACGGACACGATGATCGGCGCGCAGGCCTCCGAGGAGCAGCTGAAGAAGGTCCTGTCGTACGTGGAGATCGGCCGGCAGGAGGGGGCGAAGATCCTCACGGGCGGCGAGCGCGTGGACCACGGCGGTGACCTGGCGGGCGGCTTCTACGTCCAGCCGACCATCTTCGAGGGCGACAACCGGATGCGGATCTTCCAGGAGGAGATCTTCGGCCCGGTGGTGTCGGTGACCTCGTTCCACGACTTCGACGACGCGGTGCGGATCGCGAACGACACGTCCTACGGCCTGGGCGCGGGCGTCTGGACCCGCGACATCAACACCGCCTACCGCGCGGGCCGCGCGATCCAGGCGGGCCGCGTGTGGACGAACTGCTACCACGCCTATCCGGCCCACGCGGCCTTCGGCGGCTACAAGCAGTCGGGCATCGGCCGCGAGACGCACAAGATGATGCTGGAGCACTATCAGCAGACGAAGAATCTCCTCGTCTCGTACTCGCCGAAGAAGCTCGGCTTCTTCTAGGACCACAAGAAACGGCGCCTGACCTGGGCTTTTGCCCGTCAGGCGCCGTTGGCGCGACCCTCTCGACGCGGACATCGGATTTTCCTGTTCCTCCCAGTTCATCCCGCCCCTCTCCCACTCCAGACCGGCTGTTCCGGACCAGTCACGGACCAAACCGGGCTCATCGGGTGGGTGGCACGCCCTTGCTGACGCGGTCCCACTCCTCCATGGACTGCTCGATGAGACGGTTGGCCTGCTCCTGAACGCCATCGAGGAACTTGGCGTAGTACTTGAACAGGACGTGGATGCTGTGACCGGCCCGCCGAGCACACTCAGCAGGGTCGACACCCGAGTGGAGCCAGAACGAGATCCCGGCATGCCGCAGGTCGTAGGGCCGCTTCGCCAGACCGGCCGCGAGCTCCGTGCGGGTCAGGACATACTCCCGCGCTCTCGACCAGGTGATCCCGTACGCCGCCGCCTCCACGTAGTTGCCTGCCTGGTTCTGGAACAGCCGCCCGTCCGGGGCGACACCGAAGCGCTCGACGTGGTCACGCAGGACGCGGACGAACTGCGGCGGAATGGGAACGGGTCGGGTTGCCGTCGCGGCACGGCGCTTGAGCGAGTGGACTTCGTAGACCTCACCGTCGTCCGTCCAGTCCTTGCCCGCGGTGACGACGCCGCCCGTCAGATTGAGCATGCCCCAGCCCGTCTCGGGCAGGTGGCACTGTTCGAGACGGAGGTGGATCACCTCGGCCGGCCGCATGGCCGCGAAGTACATGCAGCCGAAGAACGCTTCGAGGTGGGGGCCACGGCCCCGCTGTTGCCCCACTGCCGACAGCAAGCGAGCGACCTGGAGCGGGTTGGGCACCGAAGCCGGGTCGACCTCGTCCTCGACCGACGGAGCGTTCCACCTGATCCCCGCTAGGGGGTTGTCGACGAAGTAGCCGTTCTCCACAGCCATGTTGAGCACTTCACTGAACGCCGATCTCTTGCGGCGCGTGGTCTTGGCCGCAGCAGGCTTTCCGTCCAGCTTGAGGCACAGCGCGTCCAGCGCTCGACGCATGACGGCGGCCTCATTCAGGGAGCCAAGGGGCAGAGAATTCCTCTTGACCCAATCGAGCGCCTTCCTCCATTCCTCGGGCGGCTCCTGCTCCCACGCCTTCTTGTTGAACGCGTAGGAGTACAGCGCCCTCCGCAGCACCCGCGGCTCCGGATAGACGGATCCCGGACGAACCAAGGCGGGAGTGACGGTGGCGAACGCGTCTGCAAGGGTTCGACGCGTGTTCCCCGGCGTCCGAGCCCACCGCTGCTCGAGGTATTCATGTGCGAGGTCGTACCATGTCGTCTTCTGCCGTAGCGCTCGCAGCTCCGACGCCGGCAGCCCCGACTCTTCGTCAAATGCCTCGCCTTCGCGGGCTGCCGTCATCAGCTTCGAACGCCGACTCTCGGCAAGGCCGAAGGTCATGAACGACTCTGACTTTTCGAGCCCGCTGACGGTCCAGCGCACCATGAATGGCTTGCGCCGATCCGGGCGCTCACGTATGTCCCAGAAGCGAACGTTGTAACTCAGCGCCAAGTGTCAGAATCCTTCTCGCAAGCCTCCCACCAGGCATCCAGATCGGAACGACGACACCTGAGTTCACCATTTGGAAGTTTGATCATGCTGGGCGCGTTCCCCCGAGCACGCATCCGATAGAACGCCGACGGACTCATGCGGATTTCCGCCAGGACCTCCGCAAGTTTCAAGGCAGGCGGGCGAGCCATACTTCCTCTCATCTCTGCATATCAGGTGGCCGCGATCGCAAGGCAGGGAAGCGCATTGCGTTCCGACCCCCACGGCGGGTGGACAGCTGCGTTCGCTTCGCCCCACCGCCAAGTGCAGCAACTGCGAACAGAGGCAATGGTCCGCACAATCCCCGGTTTCGGAAACCGGGGATCATCCGCTATATTTCGCGCCGCCGCCGGCGCCACCCGGACGGGCTGCACAAGCGAGCCATCGGGTACCCCCGCTGCTCACTACAAGGCCAGCCACCCGGACCTTTGAGCGCACGAACAGGATTCTCAAGCAGCTGCCCTCCTTGGACTACGACGCGGTGACGTAATGCAGAGCGCCCTGGAACGCCGGGCGATCGGGGAGGTTGTAGATTGACATGCACCTGCGAGATGTTCCAGTCCTGTTGGGCCCGTCACCGTCTGCCGTGAGCGATCTGGTCTCGGACGCACGACTGCCTGCTACGCGGTCCCGTCGTCGACCAATCCATGACTCCTGGAAATCAGATTGGCAGCGGCCCAAATTCGACGTTGGATTCCATCTCAGGACGAACGAGTAAATGGGCTCGGTCTGGGCGTCGACGGCGGCCAGGGCGCGGCAGTGGAAGCCCTCGGTGCCGGCGAAGAACAGCGGTAAGTCGTAGTGGTAGATAACGAGGCGTCGACGTCGTGTATCTCGGCCAGGCGGAATCCACGCCCAGGAGACGTCGTGCGTGCGGGCGACCCTGGCAAGGAGGTCGATGACGGAGAGGGCCACGGCGACCAGGACGCCGAACATGAGGGCGCCGGGGCGCAGCCAAGGGCCCGAAGGAGTCCGCAGAGCGGAATGCCACAGGTCGGCGGGGCTGGCCCAGCTCGATCAGGCGGACGACGGTGTAGGCGACGCTCGCGCCGAGGAAGCCAGCGGGGGTGCCGCCTGCGCAGCGGTCCGAGGAAGAGCAGAACGACCGCTACGCAGGCGGCGCTGACGATGAAGTCACGCTGGCGGAGTCGGCGAGAGACCGAAGTCGAGCCGCACCTTCTACACGGCAAGACCCTGGAAGGGCGGCTGGACGGTGCTCTGCGGCACAAGCCCTCCGGCTGGCAGGGCCCTATCAACTCCCGCCGAGCGAACCGGGGCATCAGCGCACCGGATCAGCGTTCTGCGGCGTCCTTCCAGTAGTCCTCGAGCATCTCCCCGGGCCACGCGGGCTGCGTGACGGCGCCCCTCGGCAGGAATTCATCGAACACGGCCACCAGGTCCACTACCAGGGTGCCCTCGTCGGCGTCGAGGTCGGTGACGTGCAGGTCTCGCCCGTCGATGCGGAGCAGCCGCGGGAACGACGTCGCAAGCCGGGCCGGGCGCCGGTGGTTGTGGTGCACGAAGGTGCCCGTCGCCGGCCACGCCGGATTGTCGCGCGGACTGCGGGCGTGGAGAGCAACGTCGTCGGGAGAGCCGAAGTTGAAGAACCAGGTGACCTGGAGGTGGGAGAACTCTTCGATCCCCTGCAGCGTCTCCACCGGGTACTCCGGGCGCAGGCGAATGATCGACTCCACACCGCCCTTGAAGTCGTCAAGCCGCCCCTTGTGGCCTCCGACCACGTCGGCGATCACCGGCACCTCGATGGACTTTGCGGACACGCCTTCCCCCTTCTCCGCTCGCGGCACAGCAAGGCGGTCGACCACTGGCCGTCCGCCTTCACCACCATGGCGCCGTCAGGCTACTCGTTCGAGTACGGCCTTGGCGCGCTCGTCGATCTCCGCCGCCGCGCTGATCCCCCGGTTACGGAAGGGGGACAGCACCCGTCGCATGTTCACGGCGGCCTCACGCACTCGGCCCGACTGCACGCCTTCCATCGCGTCCAGCGCCTGTGCCCACGTCATGCACGCGGCCTCGACGTTGCCCTTGCGGGCCTGCAGCGTGCCCATGTAGCCCAACGTCACCGCATGGGTACGGCTGAAGGTGTCGGCCTTCCGCGTCAGCACGCTGTTGTTGAACTCCCGGAGCGCTCCGTCGAGATCACCGAGCGTCCACAGGGTGCGCGCGGTCTCGTGGGCCAGAGACGCCCGCTGGAAGAACCACACCCGACTCGGATCCTCGTCACCGCCGCCCGCCGCAGCAAGGTCATCCTCGGCCCGCAGGAGTGCTGCGATTGCCGCCCGTTTCTGCCCATCGGCGGCAAGGCTGCGCGCTTGCACAACACCGAGCAGTGCCCTCTCGCGGGGTGTCGCCAACGTATACCGCTTGCGTTCGACGGAGGCTGTGGCGAGGTCGACAGCAGTCTGCGGGTGGCCGAGGTCCGTTGCCTGGTGAGCCATCGCCCGCAGGATATGGCCGGCGAGCGGAGCGTCGTCGGCTTCGGCCGCGAGCTTGAGAGCCAGGGTGAAGTAGCGCCGGCCGGCTTCGTGGTGGGAGGCATCGAAGCTCATCCAGCCGGCGACGTACACCGCCTCTGAGGCAGCGGCGAGGAGTGCGCGGCGAGTGTCGTCGCTGGTGAACACCCCGCCGATGTATCTGGCGACATCATCGACAAGGTATTGGTAGAGAGCCGTGCGGCCGTCCATGCCGCCGTGTCGCTGGTCTCGCCGAGAGAAGAACTCCGTCATCTCCCGTACGGCGCTGACCTCTGCGGCCCCAACCCTGCGGCTCGTCGCGGCCTGCCGGGACTCCGCCCGCTGAGGAGCCTCGTCCCACCACTGCTGTCCAGGCAGGGTCAGGCCGCCGACCGAGTAGGCGGTACCGACCAGCAGCCGGCGGCGTTCGAGGTCCACGTCGCTTCTCCCAAGGTCTACCAGCGCAGTCAGCGTATCGACGTGCCACTCGGATGCTGCGGCCACACCCATGTCCGTTAAGGAGAGCCCGATTTCGGCTGCGGTGACGGGGCGTTGAAGCCGACGCGACAACGTCTCGCACAAGATAGTGGGCGCTCTACCGGAGGGCTGGGTTCCTGCCACCCACATGGCGATGTGCGAGCGGCTCGTTCCCAGCAATTCCTGCGCGCCGACCTCAGCCGCGACCCTCACGAAGGCAGCCGCCACCTTCGGCTGCGACCAGCCGGTTTCCGCGATCGCGTCGGCCAGCTTCACGTTTCGCTCGCGCGCCATCGTCTACCTCGGTTCACGAAAACGATCTTTGACGGGTTTGACGGCCTCGGTTGCCGTCCGGAGATACCGCCGCGGTGTGATTCACGGTTCGCTCTTGGTCAACGAAACCACCAACTGCCCTCGCTCGGGAGGAGACCGGTGAAGACCAGCCAGACGCCTGATGACGGCCTCCGGGACGCTCCGGGCCACGGCGGCCCACCTCTCTCCAGCCCGACGCACAGCGCGATATATCCACCCGCCGGTGGTGGCACTGCTGCTGCAGAACCTCCGCCGCTTCGAGTGCTCCGACAAAACGGCCGATCGAGCCCGCCACGGGCTCTGGCACGAGCTGCGAGAAGGCGAGCATGGACCGAATCACGAGCCTGGGAAGCGTAATTGACGCCCCCGAGCAACAGACGAGCCTGCGGCTGGCCGCCAACGACAGGGCGCCGGGCAGGGCCCGGTCCTTCACCCGCAACGCTCTGACGGCGTGGGGTGCCGGGGACCTCCTCGACCAGGCCGTACTGATCGTCAGCGAGCTCACCACCAACGCCGAGCGGCACGGCCGGACTCCCGACACCAGCTGCGTCCTGCCCCCTGTTTCGGACTGCGACCCCGTCGATGAGATCACGCTGACGCTCGCCCTGCAGGCGGGCGTCGTGGGGATCGAGGTGGAGGACAAGTCCCCGCAGCCGCCGGTGCCGCGTATTCCCTCGCTCTACGCCAGCAGCGGGCGCGGCCTGTGCCTCGTGTCGGCGATGGCCGACGTGTGGACGGCCTGCCCTCTGAAGGACGGCAGCGGAAAGCGGGTGATCGCCTTCATCAAGCGCACGGAGTCCCCCGTAACCCCCTGAGCCCCTGCCCTTGGAGATCACTCATGCCATCTCGGCTCACGCCCCTGCGCGTGCTCCTGCTCGATTTGGACGGCGTGCTCGTCGACACCCGCCCCGTCATGGAGAACGCCTGGCAGCAGGTCCAGAAGGACCACGGCCTCAACGTGCCCTTCGAGATGTACGAGCGTCACCTGGGTCGGCCCTTCGCCGACATCATGGACCAGCTCGGGCTCGCAGACGCCGAGGCGATTCACCAGACGTACTCCCAGGCGTCGACAGCCGCGTCCCATCTCGCCCGGCAGTTCGACGGCGTCGCGGAAGTCCTGCACGCCTTCGCCTCTGCCGAGTGGCGGCTGGGGATCGTCACCTCGAAGCCTTTGAACCGCGCTGCCCCGCTCTTGGCCCAGCTCGGCGTTCCGTTCGCCACGGTGCGCACTCCGAACGGGGTGGGCCGGGGCAAACCCGCGCCGGACCCTATCCTGCTCGCCCTCGTCGACCTCGGCGCCGACCCGGCCGATGCGCTGTACATCGGCGACATGGCGGTCGACCAGGAGGCCGCGCGCCGCGCCGGCGTCCCGTACGTACACGCGGCCTGGGGCTACGGCGCCCCGGGCCGCCCGGCCCCCGTCGTCGCCGAATCCCCGAAGGACCTGCTGCGTCTCATGGACGCCGGGCCGCTCCTCGAAGGGAGCCCGGTATGACACCGCCGAAGCGCACGGCCCTCGGCATCGCCCGGGCAGAGTCAGCTGGCAAGCCCCTGTGGGCACTGGTCGGCGAGGGCGCTCTCGCGACCATGAAGTCCGACCGGATCACCACGTCCGAGCTGGAGGCCTTGCCCGTCGAACCGGCATCAGCCGGAGCGCGGGTGGACCAGGTGATGGAGACCCTCGAAGCGTACGGCGCTGATCTGGCCAGGACGCCGGGGGGTGCGGGGTGGTCGTACGTCCAGCACGTGCCGACGCGGCGCCTGGTCACGCAGGTCGTCCGCAAGCTGGCCGCGCTCAGCGCCTGGGAGCCGTTCGTGAAGGCCCCCGGTCCGCTGAGGCCCGCGCCGCACGAAGGACTCGTCGGGCTGCGGTCGAGCAGCTCCCGCGAGTACCGCGCGTACACCGTCACCTGGTCGGGCATCGCCTACCTGCTCGGAGCCGCGGCCCCCCACAACCCCCGCCGTTCCCCTCAGTTACGCAACCTCCCTCTCCCTCCCCGCCCAGTAGCCGTAGCGGCACCGAGCCCGGCCCCCTCGGAGCTGCCGCGGTGCGAGGTGGTGGCACTGTCCTGGTCCTCCCGCCACGCCGACACTCTCCTGCCGGTGCTGGGGGAACTGGCCCGAGAGGGGTCCCCGAGCCTCGTGGTGGACCTGGCGACCGACCCGGCGGAGCAGTGCCCGGCTTCGGGAGTCGCGGGGGTGAACCTGTGCTCGCCCCCGACCGGTCTCTTCGACCTCTCCGGCGCTGTGGCCGGTCTGCGGGCGCGGGACGACAGGCGCATCGTCCGGGTCGACGAGCACGAGGTGCAGCTGGCTCGTCTGGTCCGTCTCGTGTCCGTACTACTGGAGACGAGCGGCGGGTGCACCCAGCCCTCGTGGCGCTCCGTGATCCAGGCGGAGACTTGGCTGGACGGCGTTCTCGCCGCAACCCGGCCGCACACCGTCCTCGTCAGCAACGACACCAGCCCACTTGGTGCGTTGGCCGTCCATGCGGCAGAGCGCCATGGCGCGAACACCATGCACGTTCAGCACGGGGCCTGGACGGCCGAGTCGGTCGCATGGCCCGCGCTGCACAGCCGGGACATCATCGTCATGGGTGAACGGGATCTCCCTCTCGCCAGGGCGTGGGCCCGCCGCCCTGATGCCGAAGTCCATGTCCTGGGCCAGCCCCACTTCGACGCGCTCGCCGAGCTCGACAGCCAGGCCCAGCGGCGCTACCTGGAGACACTCCTGGCACCCGCCCTTGGCCCAGGACCTAGCCGTATCGCCGTGTGGGCCTGCCAGCCCTTCGGACCTGACCGGCTCAAAGCGCAGGCGGATCTCCTCCTGGACGGCCTGTGGAAGGCCAGCGACAGCTGGGGCCTCGTCATCGCGCCGCACCCTGCGCAGAGCCTGGACGTCTTCGCCCCTCTACTCGAACGGGACGGCCGGCCGCTCATTGCCGTCGCCGATCCCCGGGTCGGAGCTCGCGGCTGCCTCGCCGGTGCCGATGCCGTGGCGAGCGCCTATTCGACGTGCGGTATCGAAGCCGCCCTGGTGGGCGTTCCAGTGCTCGAAATCGGATCACCCGGCGAGCGCACACTCGGGCTCTCCGAGCACGGCCTCGCACGGCGGTGCAGCACCTCCGATGACGTCGCCGATGCCCTCGCCGCCTTGTCCGGAACGCGCCCGCCTGAAGTCTCGGCCGCGACGGACACGGTGTGCCGGTGGCACGGCGACAGCGCCGCCCTGGTCGCGCGCCTCATCACCCGCCGCAACGACGGCCATTCCACTCACTCCCACCACGATGCCCGCGGCACCGAGTCCGAACTGCCGCAAGGCGAAGGAGCAACCGCCCGATGACACACCTGACCGCCGACAGCGTCGCCGAACTCTTCGTCGGCGCTGTCGCCCTGGCCAAGAACGGCGAGAGGGTCAGCCCGCGCGGCATGGCGACCCGTGAGGTCCTCGACGTCCATATGCGACTGACCCAGCCGCGGGCCCGCCTGCTGTCCGCACCGCCGGTGCGCGTCATCAACCCCGCGTTCGCCGTGGCGGAGACGGTGTGGCACCTCTCCGGCTCGGACGCCCCGTGGATCTTCGACTACAACGCGCGTCTGCGGCAGTACGCCGACGACGGTGTCCTGCGGGGTGCGTACGGACCGCGGATGCGGAACTGGTCGGGCAGCGTGGATCAGCTGAGCCGCGTCGTCGAGATCCTGAAGGAGGACCCCGACTCCCGCCGGGCGCTGATCCAGCTCTACGACCCGGCCCAGGACGCCGCCGGACACAAGGACGTGCCCTGCACGCTGGGCTTTCGCTTCTACCTGCGTGCCGGCCGCCTGCACATGTCGACCACGATGCGTGGTCAGGACGTGTGGATCGGCATGCCGTACGACCTGTTCTTCTACACCGTGCTCCACGAGCTGGTCGCGGGCTGGCTCGACGCTGAGCTGGGCGAGTTCCATCACCACGTGGGATCGCTGCACATCTACGACGACCACCTGGACCAAGCCGAGCAGCTGAGCTCGGTCACCGCGAGCTCGATCATGCCGGACCTCACCACTCCATGGCGGGGCTTCGACGGCCTCCTCGACCAGGTCGTGGCACGGGACGTGACCGGCCACCCGGGCTGGGACACGATGGCAGCCACCCTCCACAGCTACCGCCTGTGGAAGGAGGGCTCCCGTGACCAGGCGTGGCGGGTCGCCGACAAGACCGACGGCCCGCTGGGCGAGGCGCTGACCGCCTGGTACGGCGAGCTGAACCACCGTGCCCGTACCTCCACCACGCTCGAGTCAGCGGGGACGCGGTGATGGCGGCGACGAACCGCGCGCCCTCGGTCATCCTCGGCCTGTGCTCCTTCACGCACGACTCCTCCGCCGCCCTACTCGTGGACGGGGAGCTGATCGGCTTCGTCGAGGAGGAGCGGCTCTCTCAGCAGAAGCACACCAAGGACTATCCCCACCACGCTGTCGACTGGCTGCTGGGAGAGGCCGGGCTCACCGCCGCGGACATCGACGCGGTGGCCTACAACTTCCGGCCCGCTCACTACCTCGCCGAGTCGTCGGCGGCCTTTCGCCTGGCGTTGTCGCCGGCGACGCGCGACCGGGCGCTGCCGAGGGCTCGCGGCTTCGCCAAGGTGGCACTGCGAACCCAACTGCGCACGCGCGCGCTCGGCCGGCGGTTCCCCTCCGCCCGCGTCCTCCCTGTCCTGCATCACCGGGCCCACCAGCTTGCGGCGTTCGCCGCTTCTGGGTGGAACGAGTCTGCCGTGCTCGTCGTCGACAGCCTTGGCGAGCGTCAGACCACGACAATCGCCCGCGGGCACGACGCGCTCCGCCCCTCCGTCCGCACCCTGCAGGCGATCAACGACCCCGCTTCGCTGGGCTACGTGTACGGCGCCGTCACGGAGCACCTCGGGTGGCGTCGCGGTGACGAGGAGGGCACCGTGATGGCACTCGCCGCCCTTGGCGACCCGGAGCGGTTCCAGCACCTGTTCGCCCGGGCTGTGCGCACCACGCCGACGGGGTTCGTGGTGGACCCTGGATACTTCCCGCCACGCGTACTGACCTCTGGCTACCCGCGGACCTCCGGGCGTTTCATCACCGAGACGTGCCCCGAGCGTCACCCGAGCGAGCCACTTCAAAACGTCCACCGGGATCTGGCCGCAGCCCTTCAGGCGCGCACCGAGCAGGTAATGGTGCACCTGGCCCGCCGGGCCGGAATGATCAGCGGATCGCGCCGTCTGTGTGTCGGCGGTGGAGTCGCCACGAACTGCGTGGGCATCGGCCGGATCATCGAGGAGGGCATCTTCGACGAGGTGTTCGTCCCGCCTGCCCCGGGCGACGCCGGCACCGCGATCGGAGCCGCCATCGCTGTGCACACGGGCGGCCGCAGCCGACGGCCCGTGTCCGGCGTCGCCCGGGCCTGCTACCTCGGGCCGTCGTTCCAGAACCAGGCCCTCGACCTCACGCCGTGGCCCGATCTCCAGCAGAAACCGCTGGGCGTCGAGACTGCAGAGTTCCTCGCCGACCAGCTCGCCCACGGAATGATCGTCGGCCTCTTCCAGGGCCAGGTCGAGGCGGGCCCCCGCGCCCTGGGGAACCGTTCGATCCTCGCCTCCCCCCTGGAGCCCGGGGTCGTCGAGCGGTTGAACGCCACCGTGAAGTTCCGGGAGCCGTTCCGCCCCTTCGCCCCCATGGTCCTGGCCGAACGTGCCGGGGAGTTCTTCACCCTCGGTCAGGAGGCCCCGTACATGTCGATGGCGTCCGGCGTGACCGACAACGCTCGCGAACGCGTGCCGGCCATCGTGCACGCCAACGGAACATCCCGGCTGCAGACCGTCGCCCGGTCGCAGAACGCGTTCATGCACGACGTCCTGAGCGCCTTCGCCCGCCGCACCGGGGTACCCCTGCTGATCAACACCTCGCTCAACGTCAAGGGCAAGCCGATCTGCGGGACACCGGAGATGGCGCTGGACTGCCTGGTCAACTCGGGGCTGGACGCCCTGCTGCTGGAAGGCCGGTGGATCACCAAGTGAAGATCGGATACAGCTTCTGGGGTTTCCTCGGCAACGGGATCACCGACACGCCGGATGGGGGACGCAGCCACCGCCGCCCACTGATCGACGCTCTCCTTGCCCGCGGCCACGAGATCGTCTTCCTGCAGGCCAACCGCGACCTGATCGAGGCCGGCGATGACCTGGGGAACGCCTACACATTCCACGGCGGCAGCCCGGACATCGATGTCCTGTTCCTGGAGTGGCGCTGGGCGATCAACGGGCGCAACACCACCCCGTGCGGCACTGAGGGGCACACCTGCGACCTGCACCGCCAGGCCGAACTGGTCAACCGGTACACCGTGCGCAAGAAGACGCCGACCGTGCTCTGGGACAAGGACCGCCAGCTCCCGCTGGACAGCGTCTTGCGGAGCGCCCGTCAGACCAGCGTGTGCGAGGCCGCTCTCGAACCGACACCGGGCGCCCACCGCCTGCTCTTCCCGGTCGACGACCAGCTCCTCGCGTCGGCGGATCCGGTCGCCCTCACCCAGAAGCCCCGGGATCTCGTCCTCGGCTACGTGGGCAACCAGTACGACCGCGACGAGCACTTCGACCGCTTCTTCGCGCCGGCCGCCGCCCGGTTCGAGCACCTGGTCGGGGGCAAGTGGACCAAGAACAGCCGCTGGCCCCACGTCCGATTCCTCGGCAGAGTCCCGTTCGAGGCGGTCCACGCGGTGTACGGCAGGTCCCTGGCGACGGTGCTCATGCTGCCGGAGCGGTACGCCGCCGTCGGGCAGATGACGCAGCGGATCTTCGAGGCCGTGCTCGCCGGCTGCCTCCCGCTCGCCCCTGCCGACATCCTTCACGCCGACCGCTTCGTGCCCAAGGAGCTGATCGTCAGCTCCGGTAGCGAGGTGATCGAGCGGCTGAACCACTTCCAGCGAATCGCCGGCACCCAGCAGCACGCGGACCTGGTCGCGGCTTGCCTGGACCGCCTGAACCTGTTCCGCCTGAGTCGGCAGGCCGACGTGCTGGAAGCCGTCCTGGCCACGACCGCCGGCCCCGTCTCGGTGCAACGGGGAGCGGCATGACGCAGCTGACCTCCCGGGCCATGGCGTCTGGAATCGCCGAACCAGTTCGAACGTCGGGTGCGACCGAGCACCCGCGCACCTCTACGCTGGAGCACCATGAAGAAGGTCGCCATCGTCGGCTGCGGGGGCAGCGGCAAGTCGTACCTGGCACGCGAGCTGGCCAGGATTCTCGACGCCCCGGTCACCCACCTGGACGCCGCGTACTACGACGACGAGTGGAACGAGCTGCCGACGGAGAAGTTCACCGCCCTGCAGCGGGAGCTGGTCGCGCAGCCGAAGTGGGTGATCGACGGGAACTACAACTCGACGCTGCAGATTCGGCTCGAAGCCTGCGACACGGTGGTCCTGATGGACGTCTCGACCATGGCCGCGCTGTACGGGATCCTCTCCCGGCAGATCCGGCACGGGGCCGGGCACAAGGGCAACGGCGTGCACAATCGCATCCACTGGGGTGTGATCAAGTACGTGGCGACGTACCGCCGCAAGATGCGCCCGCGCGTGATGGCCAAGATCGAGGAGTTCGCCTCGGGCCGGGCCGACGTGGTGCTGCTGTCCAACCGGCGGCGGACGCACCGCTGGCTGCGGAAGGTCGCCGCCGAGCACCGCTGAGCACTCCGCGCCCCCGAGTGGAGGGCGCGGCATGAGCGGCACCAACCCCTTCCTGGACCCCGGGCGGCAGACGGAGTTGTACGGGCACGCCTCTCGACTGGCCGGCCGGTCCAATGCCCTGATGCGGGCGAAGACCTCCGGGGGGCCCGTACCGGACACGATCGTCGGGTTGGTGCGCAACCACCACGAGCGACCGGACGGTCTGGGCCTGGTACTGGACCTGGGCTGCGGTCGCGGCACGAGCAGCCTGGCCTTCGCACAGGAACTCGAGCCCCGGCGCGTCGTCGGCCTCGATGCCGCGCCGGCCCTGATCGAGCACGCCCGCCAGCGCGCCCAGCGGCTACCCGGCCTCCCGGTGAGCTTTATGCAGGGGGACTTCCACCGTCTCCCCGTGCCGGCCGGGTCGTGCGACATCGTCGTCGCCGCGTTCTGCCTGTACCACTCACCGCGCCCGCAGGCGGTGGTCGCGGAGATCGACCGGGCGCTCGCTCCCGGCGGTCTGGCCGTGCTCGTCACGAAGGGGCTCGACAGCTACCGAGAGATGGACCAGCTGGTCGCTGCCGTCGGCCTCGACCGGCGAGCCGAGCAGCACGAAAGCCTGTACATCTCGGTGCACAGCGGCAACCTCGCCGACGTAGCCGCTGTGTCGCTCGATGTGCTCGTCGTGGAGCACGAGGAGCACAGCTTCACCTTCGACGGCCATGACCACCTGGCCGAGTACCTGGCCACCAACCCGAAGTACAACCTGGCCCCCGGCCTGTACGGCAATGCGGGCGCCCTCGCGGCGACCCTGCACGAGGTTCTGCCGGACCGGCCTCTCACCACCAAGTCCCTCGTGACCTTCGTCGTGGCCCAGGCGCGGGGAGGACAGCAGTGAGGATCCGCCATTTCACCAAGCACTACGAGACGCCTGGCTCTGTAGCCTCGGCAGCCCGCCACCACGCTTGGCTCTCCGAGCACGTACAGCCGTTGCGCCTGCCGGCTTTGTCGGTGGTCGGGCCGACCAGCCTGACGTACGAGCGGATCGACGGGCGCCCGGCCCGGCCCGAGGACCTGCCGTCCCTCGCCGCGCTGCTCGGCGACGCCCATGGAGCCGCCTGGACCAGCGACCTCCGACCGGCCGCGCTGAACACCCCACACCGATTCCGCGACGGCACCGCGTTCGACGACTACATCGGTCCCCGCCAGACCGCCCTGCGGAAAAGACTCGAGCAGGGCCACCTGCCGGACCCGGCCGCCCTCCAGGTGATGCTCGGGCTGCTGGAGAAGACCGCCGAGGGCCCAACTGCCTTCTACAAAGACAGCAATCCCCGGAACTTCATCGTCACCGAGGCCGGCGACATCTACACCGTCGACACCGACGACCTCACGCTCGCCCCGATGGGTTACGACCTGGCGAAGCTGATCGTGACGCTGAGCCTGACGTACGGGCCCCTCCCGGCCCCAGCCATCGACGCCGCCCTGCTCACCTACAACGAGGCCGCCGAACGCCACGCCACCCGGCTCGGCACCACGGACCGCGAGCGACTGGACGACTTCCTCGCCCTGCACTCCGTACTGACCGCTCCTTACATCGGGCGCAACGGCTACCGCTACACCTGGCCCCGACTCTTCCTCCGAGGTTCCGCATGATCACCACCGAACTCGTCTTCATCCGCCACGGCGAGGCCCAGTGCAACCTCGACGGCCTGGTGGGAGGCCCGCGCACCTGCACCGGGCTGACCAACCGCGGATACGCGCAGGTCGAGCGAGTCGCGCTCCGCCTTGCCGCCGAGCACCGCGCCAAGCCGTTCGACGCGCTCTACGCCGGCCCTCGCATTCGCCTGCGCCAGACCGGGGAGATCATCAGCCAGGCCCTTCGCATCCCCGTGTCCGCCGACGATCGTCTCGACGGCCCAGCCCACGGGGCCGCTGACGGCATGCCCTGGACCGAGGTGAAGGACGCTGCCGACGGTGGGCCGCATGCCCACCCGGACAGGCCCTGGGCTGCTGGATCCGACACGTGGAACGGCTACCTGGAGCGGGCCAGCCGCTTCCTGCAGGGATTCATCGAGCAGCATGAGGGCGAGCGCGTCCTGGTTGCCGCGCACGGCGAGACAGTGATCGTCGCGCACACCCTGCTCCTGGGAATCCCCCTCGGTTCCCCAGCCGGATTCACGGTCTCCCACGGGTCCATCACCCGCTGGCAGCACCACCTCAACCGGCTCGGGCAGAGGCGGTGGATGCTCGACCGCCACAACGACACCGAGCACCTCGCCGCCTTAGCGCGGGAGGCGGCCGCGTGATCACACAGTTCGACGACCCGCGCCTGAACTTGGCCCGGGGCGCGCTCGGGGCGGTCCGGATCGTGCACGAGCCGACGCTCCCGCACCGCGTCCTGCATCTGGTCGACGCCAACGGCAACGAGTTCTTCGCCAAGCAGCACAGCGAACGCGACCGGTACGTGCGGGAACTGCACGCCTATCTCACCTGGGGATCCCAGCTGACCGGCCACGTGCCCCACGTGGTGGGCCGCCAGGACAGGACGTGCACCCTGCTCCTCACCGCTGTCCCCGGCGTACGGGCGGATGCCGTCGCACCAGGATCGCCTGAGGAGGAGCAGGCCCACTACGAGGCCGGGCGCGTGCTGGGCAAGCTGCACCACGCCACTTCTGTGCCGCGCTCGGGCGCTGTCGGCACGGACCTCGCCCAGCGGCTGGGTGACTGGACCGCTCGCGCGGACCGGGCAGGCCTCGTCTCCACGCTCGAACGCGAGCGACTGAGCCACAATGCGAACGTCCTGGCGAACACGCTCATGGACAGCGCGGTGTGCCACCTCGACTATCAGCCGCGGAACTGGCTCCTCGGCGACGCCTTCGGACTGTGCGACTTCGAGCACATGCGCCGCGACGCCCGCATCCGCGACTTCGCCCGGCTCGAGTTCCGCCGCTGGCAGGCGGCACCCCACCTGCGGACGGCGTTCTTCACCGGATACGGAAAGCCGCTGAACGACACCGAACAGCAGCTACTCGAGTCCTTCGGAGCGATCGAGGCCGTCACCTCCCTGGTCCGCGGACATGAGCAGAACGACCTCTCCCTCAGCACCCACGGCCGGACGGTTCTGGCCCGTCTTACCTAAGCCACCCCGTCCCTCGATTCCTGGAGAACCCCGTGTCACAGCACCTGTCCCACCCGACCGCCACTGTCCCCCGTCGGGCGGTGGTGACCGGCGCCGCCGGCTTCATCGGCTCCCACCTCGCGCACGCCCTCGTCCAGGCCGGCGCCGTCGTCATCGGCGTCGATCGGCGCGACCCGGCCACCGACCGCACGGCAGCAGCCAACCTCTCCGTCCTGCAGGGGCTTCCGGGGTACATGCACGTCACCGCCGACCTCCTCAGTTGCCCGATCGATCCGCTTCTCGTCGACGCGAACGCGGTATTCCACCTGGCGGGGATCCCCGGGGTGCGTCCCTCATGGGGACCGAGGTTCGGCGAGTACGTCGCCTCCAACGTCCTCGCGACCCACCGCGTTATGGACGCCGTCACCCGTATGGGAGTTCCCCGGCTCGTGGCGGCCTCCTCCTCCAGCGTCTACGGCCCCACCGACGGGGGTGCGAGCGTGGAGACCGATCGGCCCCAGCCGACATCCCCGTACGCGGTCACGAAGCTCGCCGAGGAGCAGCTCTGCCTCGCGCACTCCGCCCAGGCTCACTGCCCCACCAGCGTCGTCGCCCTGCGGTACTTCACCGTGTACGGCCCCCGGCAGCGCCCCGACATGTTCACGCACCGCGCTCTCACGGCCGCCCTGACCGGCCAACCGCTGCGCTTGTACGGGGACGGTCACCAGCGGCGAGACTTCACGTACATCGACGACGCGGTGGCCGCCACCATCGCCGCGGGCACCCTCCCGACGGCCAGTGGAGTGATCAACGTGGGAGGCGGTTCGAGCGCCTCCCTGCTCGACGTGATCAACATCGCGAACAGCCTTGCCGGGCGCGAGGTCCAAGTTCACCAGGAGAACCCGCGCAGCGGCGACGTCCTCACCACCCTCGCCAACCCCGGCCGCGCCCATGAGGTCCTGGGCTGGCAGCCCCAGGTCGACATTCACAACGGCATGCGGGCCCACATGCAGGCCCTGGTTGCTGAGTCCCCCGCATACGGCCGTGCGGCATGACGGCCAGGACCAGGAGGCGTCGCAGTGGAGAGTCCTGAGAAGGCGCGCCTGGACGCCTTCTTCCGGCAGGTCACGGCACGCTTCCCCGCCGCAGAGAACGTCACCACTCTGATCATCACGCACCTGCTCTCTGAGCGGCCGGCGTTCCTCCGCGCGATGGCGTCGATCTCCACGGTCGGCGCAGTCCTGCCCAAGCCAAGGTCCATCGACCAGCCGACACTGAAGGACGTCCGATGTGCCTTCACGGTCCATGACCTGAGCCGCGAGCTGTTCACCGACCCGACCAGGGCGTTGGAATACCTGGAGGACACTGTCGGCGGCAGGAACGTAGTCCTGGTGGACATCGGGGGCTACTTCGCACCATGCCTTGACACCCTGGTGGAGAAGTTCTCCGGCCGCATACTCGGTGTCGTCGAGGACACAGAGAACGGACACCAGAGGTACGCCGCACTCGACCACCTCGCTTGCCCTGTCGTCTCGGTCGCCCGCTCCCCGCTCAAGGACTGCGAGGACCACCTCGTGGGCCGATCCATCGTCTTCTCGACCGACGCCCTGGTACGCGCCCGCGGCGATGTTTTGACCAGCCGGAACGCCTGTGTGATCGGGTTCGGCAAGGTCGGCCGGGCCATCGCTCAGACACTTCGTGCGCAGGACGCCCGCGTCACGGTGTACGACACCGATCCGATCAGGAGAGTGCAGGCGCATTCCCAGGGCTTCCGCACGAGCACGTCGACTGCCGCCGCACTCCAGGACGCGGAACTCGTCCTCTGCGCCACCGGCAACCTGGCCCTCCGCCAAGGTGACTTCTCGGCGCTGCGCAACGGGGCGTACCTCGCCTCGGTGACGTCCTCGGAGGACGAACTCGAACTCGGCAGCCTCCGTGGGCACTACCAGCGCACCCCGGTCGGCGAGCATCTGACGCGGTACGAAATCACGGGCCACTACTTCTACGTCCTGGCCGACGGTGGCGCCGTCAACTTCGTGCACGGCGCGGCAGTAGGCACCTACATCCACCTCGTTCAGGCCGAGATTCTCGCCGCCACCGCGGCCCTCAGCCGCGGCCACTTCCACGCCGGCATACACGAGATGCCGACGCCTGACCGCCAGGCCATCGCCAGGGTCTGGTTCAACCACTTCGATAGGTGACCACGTGCCTCCATCCCCCAGCACATCCGCGCCGACACCGAGCGCCGCACCCCGCCGCCACATAGCCGTCATCCCGTGCCGCTGGGGATCCACCCGGTTCCCGGGAAAGCCCCTGGCGCAGCTCGGGAACAAGCCGCTGCTGTGGCACGTCCACCAGCGCTGCGTAGAGGCGAGACGCCTTCACAGCGCGGTGGTCGCAACTGATGACAAGCGCATCGAGGAGGTGTGCCACGAGCTGGGGATCGACTGCGTGCGCACCGCGAACCACCTCACTGGTACCGACCGCGTCGCGGAGTGCGCGGAACGCCTGCCCGCCGACGCCTACATCAACGTCCAGGGCGACGAGCCGTTCGTCTCCCCCACAGCAATCGACGCTGTCTCCGAGGCCCTCACGCACCTGCCGCCTGGGACGCTCGCAGTGAACGCGTACACGGAGCTGGACGACGCCGGCGCGGTACTGAACCACAATGTCGTCAAGGTCGCCGTCGGCGCCGACGGCAACGCCCTCATGTTCTCCCGCCAACCGATCCCCTACCCGCGCGGTGACCGTCCGAGGTACCTGCGGCAGCTCGGGCTCTACGGCTTCACAAGAACGGCCCTCAGCTTGTTCCAGCAGCTCCCCCAGGGCCCGTTGGAGCGAGCCGAAAGCGTGGAGATGCTGCGCCTCGTCGAACACGGCCACGGCGTACGGATGGTCGCTGTAACGGACGATGGTCTAGCGGTCGACACTCCGGAGGACCTCTCCATGGCACATGCGCTGCTTCGTAGCAGGACGCAGGGCCGGCCCCAGTAGTGTTTGGTTAGGTTCTGGTTCCCGCCCGCTGACGCCAAGAAGATCAATTCACGGTCTGGCCGTGCCGATCAGTTGTCGCCGGTCTGGGTCGTGTCGGCGTAGCTGTTGAACACGTCGAGCTCGTTCTGCTCGAAGCGGCGGATGCCACCCCGGATGGAGTCGTAGCCGGCCACGACGGAGGTCGCGGTGGCGTAGACGTGCTTGTCGTCCTTGACCTCGAAGTGGAAGGTGAGGGAGACGCGCCGGACGTCGGTCACCCAGGCTTCGATCCGCACCGGGGTCTCCCAGGTGTCCAGCGGGTGCTGGTACCGGATGGTCTGCTCGCGCAGGAGGAAGTTGCGGGAGAGGCGCTCGGCGGGATCCTGGGGGACCAACATGCTGAACATGCGCATGCGGGTCTCTTCCAAGAGGACGCCGTAGCGAGAGCTGTTGAGATGTCCGTTCGCGTCGAGGTCCGACCAGCGAACGGGGCAGTCGTAGATGTGTCGAGACACAGCGGCTCCTGAGGGTTGTGGGATCTGCCGCACCATCGAGGCACCCGGCCGATCCGAGGAGGGGCTGGCGTACCCTCCGTGCCGAAGGCCCACGGGCTGCGGGGATCGACCGTCCGGACGTTCCGTTGCGTCCGGACGGCCACGCCCCGCCCTCCCAGCGCCCAGACGGAGGCAGCACCAGTCGTGACAGTAAGTGACTTGCTTTGGTCAACGAGCTAGCCACACCAGCTAGCGGGGCAGCTCCTCGCCCGCTTGGAGGTCGTTGAAGATCTCGCGAAGGAGGGTGGCCCGGAGGTCCGCCTGGGGCAGCTGCTCACTGAGTCGGCTGAACGCCGCTTGGACGGAGTTCGGCAGCGAGGCACGCAGGAGCAGCTTCAGCTCCGCTCGGGCCTGGGGGTCGACGATCGGCTGGTGGATGCGGTCGATGACGGCTCCGGCCCCCAGCTGCGTGATGCCCCACTCTCCAGGTGCTTCCCGGATGGCCCATACCACGAAGTGGTTCGCGGGCGACAGGGTGAGCTGGCACTCCGGACCGGCCAGGGCGCTCAGCGCGGGGAGCGGCACGCCGTCGGGGCCGGCGAGCGCTGCGGCTTCGTCGGCGCTGTCGACGACCAGGCGGGCGGTGAGCGCGCGGGCCGCACGGCGGCGGGCGGCATCAGCTTCGGCCTGGGCCGATGGCTGAGGAGCGGGCGTGCTGGGCTCAGCATGGGCCCAGGCGTTGCGCTTGCCTCCCAGGGCGTCGGTCTCGTCATCCGAGGACTCGGTCTCGACCCAGGTGATCACTACGAATCGGCAGTGGGGCATCGACGCCGGGTACAGGACGTGGGAGACAACTTCGACGGTCTCCCAGCCCAGGGCGGGGATGATCATCCGGAAAACGTGGCCGTCCCGGTCGGCTTCCAGATCGGCCTCGGTGCGCCAGATCCGCTCGACGTCAGGGTTCTGGCGAACCTCGGCGATTAGGTCGACGAGCTCGGTGTTGTCCTTGTGGGTGGCCTGGGCGAACTTCAGCAGGCGGACGTAGGCCGCAGCATGCATGTCCCAGTCGTGGTACTGGGTGCGCGCCTCGGGGTTCGTCAAGGCCCAGCGCATGAGGTTGGCACGCGGCTCCATGACCCAGGGCCACCACTCGGCCATCGCCGCGTTGTACGCGAGGATGTTCCAGTTGCGGTCGGTGAGGTATGTGGGCGAGGGCATCTGCCTGTCGATCAGAAGGCGAAGCGCCCGGCGCAGCTCCGGACTGGCATCGATCTGAGGGTCACCGTCGAGCGTGGTGCCGATGTTGTACAGCAGCAGGGCGTGGCGCTCGCTCTTGTCGAGCCCGAGCAGGTCCGCGAGTGCTTCGCACTGAGGCTTGGTGAATCGGGGCGGGACGGCCCCCTTCTCCACGTTGCGGTAGGTCCGGACCCCCATGCCGAGGGCCTTGGCCACCGGGGTCTGGGTGATCCCCGCCGCCTGGCGCCATCTCTTCAGCCAGCCGCCGAACCCCATGAACTGACCGGCGATTTCTCCGCCGTGTGCGCCCTTGTTCTCGGCGTGGTCAGCACCGAAGGGGACTATCCCCTGAGCAACCATGAGGCTCTTCCTTTGTCTCCGCAGTCTCCAGGGCGACATCCGGTCGAGGGCATGAAAAAAGAGGGGCAGCACGAATGCAGGCCCCCCGGCCGGATGTCTCCCACAAAGACGATACGACGACGTTGAACGCTTTCCACAATTTGTGGTCTCGACCACAGGGCGGTTGGTTAAACGTGCAACCATAACCGCCGGCACCCAGCCGCCTTCCATGACGAATCTGGACATTCCCCCACCTGCAGTTTTCCATGATCAGGAAAGCGGCAAATCCTTGCCGGTTTTTCTTGCAAGCCGACGAATGGCCATTCACGCCACCGACGGCCACCCCAGAGGATTCGAAGCAAACCCCCCAACCACCCTTGAAGGGAAAGGGTGTTACTCGGATCCCCCATCCAACCTTCACGCGCCCCACACATCAATCTACGCGCGTGGATTCGCCCTTGAGATGCCGTTGACGAAGGCTTTGCCTGCGGGCTTAAATCCAAACCTGACCAGCCGGTACAGAGCGACAGCCTGCCGGTTCATGAACGTGGGGGCCCTTTTGAAGATCCTTTTTGGCGTGCCCGGAGTGCGCCTGGGCGTCACTGCCGCACAACGGCTCACACCTGCACGCCCTGACGCATCGACGAAATACTTGGCACGTACAACCTTTCACGGCTTGTAGAGCCAGGTCTGGATCTTGTGCGGGCGTCTGCGTATGTTCGTCGTCCCCCACCGGGAGGCAACCCGGTGATCGGCGAAAGGAACGCATGCAGGACGCACCAAGCGGCTAGTCCGTAAATGCAGTCAGCGCCCGGGAGAAGGCAACTCCCGGGCGCCGGACGCGAAGAGTCTCATCTCCAGCCGAGGCAACGGCCGGAGAGACCCGTCATCACCGCGCCGGCCCTTCCTACGGGACACACCGGCTGCGGCATCACTCAGGGAGAGTTTTGCATGGGCACGCCCCTGCGCGAAAGGCCGGACCCTCGGGTCGCCGCCGCGGACTGTGCAGCGGACACTGCTCACCCGCCCTTTTCGGGCCTCTGGCGCGGGGGTGAGGTCTGATGGCACGCATTCGCACCATCAAGCCCGAGGCTTTCGAATCCGAGGACCTTGCCGCCGTCGATGTCACCGCGGTGCTCACGTTCTTCGGGCTGCTGACCCAGGCGGACGACTCCGGCCGATTCCGCGACCACCCCGCCATCATCGCCGGGCGGCTGTGGGCGCTGCGCCCGGAGCACACCCCCGCCCACGTTGCCCACGACCTGGAGCAGCTGGCCGAGGCCGGCCTGGTGTGCCGGTACACCGGCTGCGACGGCAAGTCCTGGCTTCACATCGTGACTTGGGACCGGCACCAGAAGATCAACCGCGCTTCAGAGTCGCGACTGCCCCGCTGCCCGGCCCACGAGGCGGCGAAGGCGTGCGGCGAGTGCGACCGCCCCCAGTGCCACGCCCAGGCCCATACGGCGGCCAGCCTCCGGCAGCCGCCCCCCGAAGCCCACGAGGCACACGTCGGCGCAGACGCCTCCGCGACCGCTCACGGAGCGCTCACGCGAACCGTTCCGTCCGATTCGCCCGCATCCAGGCCCACTGTGACGCGCGCCACTCTCACCCCGGAGGGTGACGCCGAGGCCACATCGCCCCCGCGCCCGACGCTCGCCAGCCCCACAAGGGAATCCGCAGGTCAGGACAGTGGAGCCCAGGTGGATGACATGACGGGCGCCACATTCACTGAGGGTTCACGGTCTGGATCTAGGATCTTGGATCCTGGATCTTCCCGTAGGGGGCGCGAGGCGCCCGCGCTCGGCTCCTCCCCGGAGACAGTGCTGGAGGCGGCCGACGCGAGCGAGTGGTCGGCAAAAGTCTTGATGGCCGAGTACCTGCGCGGCTGCCCCGGAGGGCGTCCGCCGAAGAAGGTCCTCGGGCACCTGGGCAAGGAGATCCGCTCGCTGCTGGACGAGGGCTACGGCCCCGACGTCCTGAGGCCGGCGCTGGATCGGCTGCGCGCCAAGGGGCTGAACCCCAGCGTCCTGCCGAGCCTGGTAAACGAACTCCTCAACGCCGGGCCAGCGCCGTCGTCGAGCTCGAGCCCGTCCTCCGCCTCCGGCGCGGGGCCCTGGGCCAGCGCCTCCCCCGCATACACGCCGTACCTCAACCCCACCGAGCCGACCGGAACCTTCGGAGTCGCCCTGTGAACCGCACCAGCCTCGCCGACCCCCAAACCACCGCGGACAACGCTGCGATGGTCTGGATGCGACGCAAGCTCGCCGAGCGCGGCATCGACCCCACCGCCCCGGTCGCGGACACCCCGGAAGCGATCCCCGCTCTGGAGGCCGCTCAGCTGCGAATCCCGCGCGACTACCGCGAGGCCCAGGTCGAGCATCCCGCCGTAGCCGAGTGGGTCCACACCATCGCCAGTAGCGCCGTCGGCCACGCGGCGAGCCCGCTGATCCCGCACTTCGGGACGCCTGGGCAGCGGGAGATCACCCACGGTCACAGCCTGCTGCTGTGGGGCTCGACCGGCGCCGGCAAGACGCACCAGGCGTACGGCGCCATCCGCGCCCTGACCGCCGCAGGGTGCGGGGTGCGCTGGCACGCCACGACCGCCGCCGACCTGTTCGGCGAGATGCGGGCCCGGGGCAGCGGGGATCCCGAGTACCTCCTGCGGCGGATCGTGCGGATCCCGCTGCTGCTCCTCGACGACCTCGGCGCCGCCAAGACCAGCGAGTGGACCGAGGAGATTACCTTCCGCCTGCTCAACTGGCGGGCGCAGAACCAGCTACCGACGATCGTCACCTCGAACCTGCCGCCGGTCCGCATGCCGGGGATGGCCTCCGGCCAGCCGGTGCTGCGGGACAAGGTCGGCGACCGCGTGCTGAGCCGCCTGTCCGGCATGTGCACCCCGGTCCACCTCGACGGCCCCGACCGCCGCTTCCGCGCCGCCTGACCCGCCGCGCCCACCACCTTCCACCGCCCGGCCCGCGAGCCGGTCCGCCGGCACCCGCCGCCGCGTGCCGCACCCGCTCGCCGCCGCCCGGCATGCCCTGGAGACCCACCCCATGCGCCACATCACCACCAACACCCAGCCCGCCCCCGAACTGCGCGGCATCGCTGACATCTCGTGGCACGCCCGCGGAAGGTGCCACGACCTTGCCCCCGACGAGGCCGACCGCCTGTTCTTCTCCGCACCGCGCGCCCACGCCGCCATCGCCGAGGCCAAGTCGCTCTGCGGCGCCTGCCCCGTACGCCAGACATGTTTCACGCACGCCCTGGACAACGACATCCGCTGGGGCATGTGGGGCGGCCTGACCGAGGCGGAACGCAAGCCGTGGCACGCCAAGGTCGCCAAGCGCCTTGACTACGCCCGGGTCCGCGCCGCCCTCATGGGCCGGGACGTCCACCTCACCGCGTCCGAGCGAGACGCCGTCAGCCGCGCCGCGTACCTCCGTGGCTGGAGCGCCCCACGCCTGGCTTATGCCCTGCGCATCGACCTCGACCACGCCCGCGACCTCCTGCGCGAGGCTCGCCACGCGGTGGCCGACCGCGACCGGTACTGGAAGGTCCCGGCCGCGGACAGCAAGGAAGCCGACACCCCGGACCAGGGCGAGGAAGCCGGCAGCGAGACCGCCCCCGAGGAAACGTTCTGTCAGGTGCCTCGCCAGGCCCAGACGCACGAACTGATCAACGCCCTGAAGAAGGCGGCCTGAACTGCCCCGCGCTACCTCCCGCCCGCCCCACCACCGGCGGACGCGCACCACATCCCCCAGCGAGCCCGGAGAAAGGGAGCCCTTGACCGAGGAGACCGCCGACCGATACGCCCTGATCGCTGCCGGGACAGTGATCATCGTCCTGACCGGCGCCGGATTCTGGCTCTCCTACGCACACCTCGCCGAAGTCGCAGGGCGACACGGCCTGGACCGCTCGCCGATCCGGCAGTGGGCCTGGCCCGCCACGCTGGACATGTTCATCGTCGCCGGCGAACTACTGATGCTGCGGGCCGGACTTCGCAGGGTGACGGACTGGTGGGCGGTCGGGCTGACGGCTGTCGGGTCACTCGGATCGATCGCCCTGAACGTGGCCGGCGTGAACGGCACCACGACTGGTCCGGTTCCGCTCCTGGACTACCTGGTCGCGGCGGTCCCACCGACCGGGGCGATGCTGGCCTTCGGAGTCCTGATGAGGCAGATCCAGCAGCGCGTCGCCAGGCCCGTCCGGAACAGCCGGCCCGAGATCCGGACCGAGACCCGGACCGGACCCGGACCGAGCGGGACCGCCGGACCACAGGACCCCACCCAGGCCCCGACCGCCACCCCCACCGCACAGACCCCCACCCC